>CAISYQ010000133.1 GCA_903889735.1 uncultured Methylibium sp. | reverse complement strand
TGCACCGGACCTCGGCCTCATGAGCCTGGGGTCCTGGGCCGGTCTGTGATGACGCCATGAAATACCTGTTGTTGATCGCCGTGGTGGTGGGCGTCCTGTGGCTGGTGCGCGGCCGGTCCTCGCGCGTGAATCCACCCGCATCCAAGCCGCCCCAGCCTGCCCAAGCTGCCAAGGCGGTTTCACCGCAGGCCATGGTGGCCTGTGCGCATTGCGGCCTGCACCTGCCGCGCTGCGAGGCCGTGGCCGGGGCTCAAGAGTTGTACTGCAGCGACGCACACCGGCGGGCGCGCGGCGACCCGCCCTGATGGCCGGGCGAGCCGGACGACCGGCACCTCGGACCGACGCCCGCCGGCAAGAGGGCCTTTCCTGGTTTGGCCCCGCCGAGCTGGGCACCGATCCAGGCGCAGGGGCCGCGGCCCCTGCGCAGACCCTCGATCAGGACGATTGGCCCGCCAGCGACGTGGCCGGCTCACCCTGGCTGTCTCCCCAAGCCCAGCGCATGGCGGCGGCCGGCCTGAGTGGCCTGCAGCGGCTCTATCGCGACTTCGTTGCGGCGCGGGCCGCGCTCAGCGTGGCGCTGCTGGCCACCGAGATGATCGCCACCGCCTTCGGCTCGCGCACCCGCGACGACCTCGCGCTGGGCCTGTGCTGTGTCTACGCGATCGCCGCCATCCTGCTCTGGCTGCGGCCGCCGGCGATCGGGCGGGTCCGGGTGGGCCGCGGCCACCTCGGGCGGGGCCAGGGGCTGCTCACGATCGGCGCCGATGTGCTGATGTTCGCCTCGCTGCAATGGGTGGCCGGTGGCACTGGCCTCAATTACGCCGCCTTGATGGTCTTGCCGGCGCTGATGGCCGGCGCACTCACCCCCCGGGTCCAGGCCTTGGGCGTGGCGGCGGCCTGCAGCCTGGTGCTGCTCGCGGCGGCCTGGGTGGGGCGGGAGGCCGGCGCCAATGCTCCTTTGCTGATGACCCAGGCCGGCCTGGCAGGCAGTGGCCTCTTCGCGGTGGCCCTGCTCGCCGGCGGGCTCTCCCGCCGGCTGGCCAGCGAGGAGCGCAGCGCCCGCGGCAGCCTCGAGATGGCGCGCCGGCAGGCCCAGCTCAACCGGCTTGTCCTTGAGGAGATGCAGGACGGCGTGCTCGTCGTGGACCGCCTGGGCCGCGTGCGCGCGGCCAATCCCGCGGCAAGAGCCGTTCTGGGTGAGCTCGATGTCAGCGAGGGCGACAGTTTCCCGCTCACCGGCGTGTCGGGCTGGGAGCCTCTGGTGGGTGCGATCGACCGTGCTTTTTCGGGGGGCGTCTGGCCCGAGGGCGGGTGCGACGTCACCCTGCCCGCCTCACCCCCCGTCACAGCCTCGGGGGCAGCCCGCCCAGCGCACCATCTGCGCGTGCGGGGCCGCTTCACGCAGAGCCGTGGCACCCGCCACGCGGAAGACTATTGCGTGCTTTTCCTGGAGGACCTGCGCGCCGTCCAGGCGCGCATGCGGCAGGAAAAGCTCGCCGCCATGGGCCGCGTCTCGGCCGGCATCGCGCATGAGATCCGCAACCCGCTGGCGGCGATCATGCAGGCCAATGCCCTGCTGGCCGAGGACGCGGTTTCTGCCGAGCAGCGCCAGCTCACCCGCATGGTGGCCGACAACGCCGAGCGCCTCAAGCGCATCGTCGATGACGTCATGGAGGTGGTGCCAGGACCGACGGCGCCGACCGTTGCGCTCGATGCCACCGCCCAGACGGCAATGATCTGTGGCGACTGGGCCCGCACCGCGGCACTGCCACCCGGCACCGGCAGCCCGCTGCAGGTCATCCTGCCGAGCGAACCGCTGGGCGTGTTGTTCGACGGCGAGCACCTGCGCCGCGTGCTCGTCAATTTGTTGGACAACGCGATCCGGCACAGCAGTGGGCGGCCGGGCGCGGTGCGCCTGGAGCTGAGCGCCTCTGGCGACCGGCGGGCCCTGATGAGTGTGGCCAGCGACGGCCCACCGATCTCTCCCGAGGTCGAGCGCTACCTGTTCGAACCCTTCTTCTCGACCCGCAGCCGCGGCACGGGGCTGGGCTTGTACATTTCCAGGGAACTGTGTGAGCGTTACGGCGCCATGATCGAGTACCGTCATCGCCCGAGTGCCGACGTGCCCGCCAATCAGTACGGCAATGAATTCGTCATCTCGATGCAGCGGCTGCCGCTTGCCGCGGCCGAACCCCGGCTTCACCTGATGTCATGAGCACAGCCTCCCCACCCAGCCTGTTGGTCGTCGACGACGAGCCCGACCTGCGCACCCTGTACGAGCTCACGCTGCTGCGCGAGGGCTATGACATCGAGACCGCCGGCAGTGTCGAGGAGGCTTGGGCGCAACTCGAGGCGCGCAGCTTCGGTGTCGTCATCACGGACATGCGCCTGCCGGACGGCAGCGGGCTGGAATTGCTGCGACGCCTGGACGAGAGCCGGCAGGAGAAGACCATCGTCATCACCGCCTACGGCTCTGCGGAAGGCGCGGTCGAGGCGCTGAAGGCCGGCGCCTACGATTACCTAACTAAGCCGGTGGACCTGAAGCTGTTCCGCAGCGTGGTCGCCTCGGCCCTCGGCCGGGCAGCTCCCAGCGGTCCCACAGTCCAGCTCGACCGGCTGCCGCCCGAGGGCGGGTCGTCGCGACAGGCTCGCTCCACCGCGATCCGCCCGGCGGCGGTCGTTGTCAAGCCGCCCAAGTCATCGAATGCGGGCAGCGACGCGCTGGCGCGCATGGCCGGCGGATCCCTGGCCATGCAGCAGGTGCGCGCCCTGGTCGAGAAGGTGGCGCGCAGCATGGCGCCGGTGCTGGTTCAAGGGGAGTCCGGCACGGGCAAGGAGCTGGTGGCGCGGGCGATCCATGACGTGAGCGCGCGCTGCGCCCAGCCTTTCATCGCGGTCAACTGCGGCGCCATCCCGGAGCAGCTGCTCGAGGCGGAGTTCTTTGGCTATCGCAAGGGGACCTTCACGGGTGCCCACGAGGACCGCGACGGCTTCTTTCAGGCGGCCCGCGGCGGCACGCTGTTCCTCGACGAGATCGGTGACCTGCCACTGTCGATGCAGAGCAAGCTGCTGCGCGCCATCCAGGAGCGATCGGTGCGACCGATCGGCGCAACCCAGGAGCTGCCGATGGATGTGCGGATCGTCAGCGCCACCCACATGAACCTGGCCGCCGACGTTCAGTCTGGTCGGTTTCGCCAGGACCTGTTCTACCGGCTCAACGTGATCCAGATCCGCGTGCCGGCCTTGCGCGAGCGCCTGGAAGACCTACCGGCGATCTGCGAGCGGGTGCTCGAGCGCATCGCCCGTGAGGCCGGCGTGAGTCCGCCGCCCCGCCTGACCCAGGCAGCGCTCGACTACCTCCAGCACTACCCCTTCGGCGGCAATGTGCGCGAGCTCGAGAACCTGCTGCACCGAGCGGTGGCCCTGTCCGACGGCGATACCCTCGATGTCCCCGATCTCGATCTGCCCGAGGCGGCGTTCTCCGACACCGGGCGGGGCGAGCTGCTCGCACTGAGCGCCGGCGACACGCCCCCGGGGGGGATTGAGTCCGAACCGCCGCCGGTTCCCGTTGTCTTGCCGACGCCCGTGGTCCTGCCGGCACCGTTGCCGGACGACCTGGCCGCGCACCTGGATGCGGTCGAGCGAGACATCCTCATGCGGGCGCTGGCGCACCATCGGTGTAACCGCACGGCGGCCGGTGCCAGTCTTGGCCTGTCCTTGCGCCAGATGCGCTACCGCATGGCCCGTTTGGGCGTGCAGGTGGCCGAGCAGGGCCCGGCGGTCGAGATCCAGCAGGAGGTCACCGGCGTGTCGCAAACGGGTCAGGTCGGGCCCGTCCCGTGATCCGTCCCAGGCTGGATCGCTGGCGAGCGGGCTGGTGGTCACCGGCCCGCCGCGTCGATTCTCCGAACCAGGGCGCGCGCCCCCCGGGCAGTGCGGTCACGTTGGTCTTGATCCACTCGATCAGCCTGCCACCGGGCGTCTATGGCGGTGACGCGATCGAGCGGCTGTTCACGAACGCCCTGGACTGGGAGGCCCACCCTTACTTTGAGCAGATCCGCGGGCTCGAGGCGTCCTCGCATTTCTTGATCCGTCGTGACGGCGAGTTGCTCCAGTTCGTCGCGACGACCGAGCGGGCTTGGCATGCCGGTCGCTCTATCTGGCGGGGTCACCCGGAATGCAATGACTACTCCGTCGGCATCGAGCTCGAGGGGCTGGAAGGCGAGGGTTTCGAAGACCCTCAATACACGCAGCTGACCGGCCTCCTGCGGGCGCTTGCTGAGCAACATCCCTTGGAGGCGGTGGCAGGGCATGAGCATGTCGCTCCTGATCGCAAGAAGGACCCTGGCCCCGGCTTCGATTGGGCTCGGCTGCAGATGATGACCGGTTGGTCGGCTGGGTATTTTCCCGTGGTCCCTGACGCCGAAGCCTGAGCTTCTGGGGCCTCTGTGCAGGCGCTGGAGTCAGCATCCATGGGCTTTTTCAGGCGTTTGCGGTCTGCGGGCCCCGCGGGGGCTCATGTGCAGGGCCGTGGACCAAGGGCGGCGCGCATTCTGGTGAATTGGTGCGGGCTTTACCAAGGGCAGGGTCGGAGGAAAACGCTAGCGGTAGTGCTTGTAGAGCCTTCGAGCACTAGATATAGTGTGTGACCTCGCCGAAGAGCCGCCGCAAGCCTGCCGCCGCCCGCCATCGATGACGCGACACCGCGAAACCTCAGAAAGGCCTCATTTCATGCAAACCGTCAGCCCCAGTGCTTCGCCGTCAGCCCCGTCCGCAGTCACCGGCATGGTGACCGGTGTCGCGTCGACGCCAAGGCTCCCGGCCTCTTCCGCCTACGCGGGTTACCAGATCATCCGACGCAACGGCGCGGTCGTGGCTTTCGAGCCGAACAAGATCGCGGTGGCGCTGATGAAGGCTTTCCTGGCGGTGCATGGCACCCAGGGCGCGGCCTCGGCCAGCGTGCGCGAGACGGTCGACGGGCTGACCGAGAGCGTGGTGCGTGCACTGCTTCGCTCGCGCCCGAGTGGCGGCGGTTTCCACATCGAGGACATCCAGGATGCGGTCGAGCTGGGCCTGATGCGTGGGGGCCATCATGAAGTGGCGCGTGCCTATGTGCTGTACCGCGAGCGGCGTACCCAGGAGCGCGCCAAGCAAGGCGATGTGCCCTTGGTGGTCACCACCATCCAGGTGATCGACGGCGGGCAACGGGTGCCGCTGGACATGCGCGCCTTGAGCGCGCTCATCGAATCGGCCTGCTCTGAGCTGGGCAGCGAGGTGCAGGCGGCCCCGATCCTGGCCGAGACCCAGCGCAACCTCTACGACGGCGTTCCGATCGACGAGGTCTACAAGGCCGCGATCCTGGCCGCGCGCACCCTGATTGAGAAGGACCCGGCTTACACCCGGGCGACCGCGCGGCTGCTGTTGCACACGATCCGCCGCGAGATCCTGGGCGGCGAGGTGATGCACGCCGAGATGCACCAGCGCTACGCGGATTACTTCCCTGGCTTCATCAAGCAGGGCGTGGAGGCTGAGCTGCTGGACGAAAAGCTGATGCAGTACGACCTGCGCCGCCTGGGCGAGGCCCTGAAGGCCGACCGCGACCTGCAGTTCGATTACCTGGGCCTGCAGACGCTGTACGACCGGTATTTCCTGCACCTGCACAAGACCCGTATCGAATTGCCCCAGGCTTTCTTCATGCGCGTGGCCATGGGCTTGGCGCTGGGTGAGGTGGATCGCGAGGCCCGCGCCATAGAGTTCTACGAGGCGCTGTCAAGCTTTGATTTCATGTCGAGCACGCCGACGCTCTTCAACGCCGGCACGCGCCGCTCGCAGCTCTCGAGCTGCTACCTCACCACCGTGGCCGACGATCTCGACGGGATCTACGAGGCCATCAAGGAGAACGCGCTGCTCTCCAAGTTCGCGGGCGGTCTGGGTAACGACTGGACTCCCGTGCGCGCCCTGGGCAGCCACATCAAGGGCACCAACGGCGAGAGCCAGGGGGTGGTGCCTTTCCTGAAGGTGGTGAACGACACCGCGGTCGCCGTCAACCAGGGCGGCAAGCGCAAGGGGGCGGTCTGCGCCTACCTCGAGACCTGGCACCTGGACATTGAGGAGTTCCTCGAGCTGCGCAAGAACACCGGCGACGATCGTCGGCGCACCCACGACATGAACACCGCGAACTGGATTCCCGACCTGTTCATGAAGCGCGTGATCGATGGCGGCCCCTGGACCCTGTTCTCGCCGTCGAACTGCCCGGATCTGCACGACAAGTTCGGTCGGGCCTTCGAGGAGGCCTATGTCGGTTACGAGGCCAAGGCCGACCGGGGTGAGCTCAAGCTTTTCAAGCGCGTGCCTGCGCGTGACCTGTGGCGCAAGATGCTCTCGATGTTGTTTGAGACCGGGCACCCCTGGATCACCTTCAAGGATGCCTGCAATGTCCGCTCGCCCCAGCAGCATGTGGGAGTGGTGCACAGCTCCAATCTCTGCACCGAGATCACGCTCAACACCAACGCCAGTGAGATTGCGGTCTGCAATCTCGGCTCGGTGAATCTCGCCCAGCACCTGCGGTCGGGCGCCGACGGCGCGTTCGAGGTCGATCATGTCAAGCTGCGCAAGACCATCTCCACCGCGATGCGGATGCTCGACAACGTCATCGACATCAATTACTACGCCGTCAAGAAGGCCCGTGACTCGAACCTGCGCCACCGTCCGGTCGGTCTGGGCATCATGGGGTTCCAGGACAGCCTGTACCAGCTTCGCATTCCTTATGCGTCGCAGGCTGCCGTCGAGTACGCCGATCGCTCGATGGAGGCTGTGTGCTATCACGCCTACTGGGCCTCGACCGAACTCGCCGAGGAGCGCGGCCGCTACTCCAGCTACAAGGGCTCGCTGTGGGATCGCGGCGTGCTGCCCATCGATTCCCTGGACCTGTTGTCTGAGGCGCGCGGCGGCCATGTCGAGGTCGATCGCTCCACCAGCCTGGACTGGGACGCGCTGCGGGCGCGCATCGCGCAGTACGGCATGCGCAACAGCAACTGCGTGGCGATCGCGCCGACCGCGACGATCTCCAACATCATCGGGGTCGATGCCTCGATCGAGCCCTCCTTCAGCAACCTGTCCGTCAAGAACAACCTCTCGGGCGACTTCACCGTCATCAACGAATACCTCGTGCGCGATCTGAAGAAGCTCGGTCTCTGGGACGACGTGATGGTGATGGACCTGAAGCACTTCGACGGCTCACTGCGCCGCATCGATCGCGTCCCCGAGGAACTGAAGAGCCTCTATGCCACGGCCTTCGAAGTGGAGCCAGTCTGGCTCGTCGAGGCCGCGGCGCGGCGCCAGAAGTGGATCGATCAAGCGCAGAGCCTCAACATCTACATGGCGGGTGCCTCTGGCAAGAAACTGGATGAAACCTACAAGCTCGCGTGGCTGCGCGGCCTGAAGACCACCTACTACCTGCGCACGGTCGGCGCAACGCATGCCGAGAAGTCGACGGTGACCTCGGGCCAACTCAATGCGGTGGGACAGGGGGCGCATGGCGCAGACGCTCTGGCGGCGCAGCTTGCCGCGGCGAGTGCCTTGCCAGCGACCGACATGAAGTTCTGCGCCATCGACGACCCAACCTGCGAGGCTTGTCAGTGAGGGCATGAGGGACCTCGCGCGCAACGCCGTCGCGTCGCCAACGATGCATGACCGCAACATGCCAAGCGTCTTGATGACAACAAGTGCTTGGTGCATGAACGCAACGCTCTGATAATTCGAAGTACAGGAAATACACCATGCTGGTCTGGGAAGACGAAGCTCGCCCCACTGCCGTTTCTACACAAACGCCTCCGCCCCCATTGCCTCGCGATGTGGGCGCGGGGCAAACGTCACCGGCTCTCGAGGCAGTTGCTGCGCCTGCTGTGTTCGACACGGCATTACCGCAAACCCAGCAGCCCGTACCGACTGCGCGCCGCGTCAATGTGGCGGACAAGCGGATCATCAACGGCCAGACCGACGTGAACCAGTTGGTCCCGTTCAAGTACAAATGGGCTTGGGACAAATACCTCGCGACTTGTGCCAACCACTGGATGCCGCAGGAGGTGAGCATGTCGCGCGACATCGCCACCTGGAAGGACCCGAACGGTCTGACCGATGACGAGCGGCGCATCATCAAGCGCAACCTCGGCTTCTTCGTGACCGCCGACTCGCTGGCTGCCAACAACATCGTCTTGGGCACCTACCGCCATATCACGGCGCCGGAATGCCGCCAGTTCCTGCTGCGCCAGGCCTTCGAAGAGGCGATCCACACGCACGCCTACCAGTATATCGTCGAGTCGCTCGGCATCGATGAAAGCGAGATCTTCAACGCGTACCACGAGGTCGCTTCGATCCGCAACAAGGACGAGTTCCTGATCCCCTTCATCGAGGCGATCATGGATCCGAATTTCCGGACCGGCACGCCCGAGACCGACCAGACCCTGCTCAAGAGTCTCATCGTCTTTGCCTGCCTGATGGAAGGCTTGTTCTTCTACGTCGGTTTCACGCAGATCCTGGCCTTGGGCCGGCAGAACAAGATGACTGGGGCGTCGACGCAATACCAGTACATCCTGCGCGATGAGTCGATGCACTGCAATTTCGGCATCGACGTGATCAACCAGCTCAAGCTGGAGAACCCGCATCTCTGGACCCCGGCGTTCAAGGCGGAGATCAAAGCCCTGTTTCTGAAGGCGGTCGAGCTCGAGTACCGCTATGCCGAGGACACCATGCCGCGCGGCGTTCTCGGGATGAATGCCAGCATGTTCAAGGGCTATCTGCGCTACATC
>CAISYQ010000132.1 GCA_903889735.1 uncultured Methylibium sp. | reverse complement strand
GCGGCGCACCCGTGTCCAGGCGCGCAGCCAGGGGTCCTGCCGGTGATGGTCCCATCCGGCCCACAGGGCGCCCGCCAGGCTGGCGCCGCTGCCCAGCGCGACCAGCAGCAGGGCCAGGTCTTCCCAGCCCGGCGCCTCGAAGCCCAGGCCCTTGAGCAGGTCGAGCTGACTGCCGCGCGAGTAGTTCAGCACCCACTGGTTCCAGCGGTTGTCGACGGCCTCCCACAGGGCGCGGGCGCGCAGCAGCAGCCCGGGCGCCGCCCCCTCGAAAACGCCCGCGACGAAGCCGCGCGGCGCCTGCAGCGGACGACTGCGGTCGATGCGATTGGGCGCCACCGCAGCCGTTGGGTCGGCCCGCATCCAGCCGGTGCCCGGTTGCCAGTACTCGGCCCAGGCGTGGGCGTAGCTCTGGCGCACGACCAGCGTCCCGTCGGCCTCGTTGCGCTCGGCGCCCTGGTAGCCCGTGACCACCCGCGCAGGCACGTCGAGCGCCCGCAGGATCACGACGAAGGCGCTGGCGTAGTGCTCGCAGAAGCCCGCTTGGCGGTCGAGCCAGAACTCGTCGATGGCGGTGCCGCGGTTCTCGTCGTCATAGCTTCCCGGTGCCAGCGTGTAGCGAAATCCGCCACCGCGGATGTGCTGCATCAGTGCCTCGGCCAGCGTTCGGCCGTCGGCCTGGGCGTAGCGCGGATCGCGCCGCAGCGCCGCGGCCCAGGCCAGGGTGCGCGGGTTGAAGCCGGGCGGCAGTTCCAGGTAGTCCTGCAGGCCGATCACCGGCTCGGTCGGGCCGTGGCGAAAGCGGGGCCAGGACTTGGCCGTGAAGCGCAGCCTCTGCAGCGGCGGCCGGTTGGTGACCCACTGCAGATCCTCGCGCAGCGCCGTGCGGAGGTCCGCGAGTGGCGGCAGCTCGGGCGTGATCTCGAGCAGGGGCAGCGTCTGCAGCCGCAGCGGCTCGAGTGTCACCTCGACCTCCACCGGTTCGCCCTCGGGCCGCAGGTCGCCCTGTGGCGTGAGGCGCAGGGGGAAACTCGACTGGATGACGCGCCAGGTGCGCCCGTCAAAGCCGCCCAGCACCGGCCCGCGGAAGTACAGCAATTCCGGCGCTGGGAGCGGACCCGAGAGGACGCGCAGGCGCATCGCGATGCTGTCGTCCAGGGCCAGCTCGGCAATCATGCCCATGCGCATCTCGCCCGAGAGCCCGGTGCGTGCCCCGGCATCGCCCGGCACGCCCCACAGCGGCCCGATCCGCGGGAACAGCACGAAGAGCACCACCATCACCGGCGCGCCGAGCAGCGCAAAGCGGGCCGCGAGCCTTGCAGCCCGCCCGAGGCTGGGCTGGCCCACCGGCATGTGGGCCAGCACCAGTGCCGCCAGCAGGCCCCAGACCGAGACCAGCGACAGCGCCGCGACCGCCAGGGTCTGCGAGTGCAGGAAATGCGTGAGGACCAGGAAGAAGCCGAGGAAGAACACCACGAAGGCATCACGCCGGGCCCGCAGCTCCAGGGTCTTGAGCGCCACCAGCGCCACCAGCAGCGTCACACCGGCCTCCCGGCCCGCCAGGGTGCGGTGGGTCCAGAAGGTCAGCCCGATCACCAACAGCAAGGTGGCGACCAGCCACCAGCGTCGCGGCAGGGGGTCGTTCCTCAGCGCCAGCGCTCCGCGCCACAGCAGCACGGTGGCCGTGAGCGCGCTGCACCAGGGCGGCAGGTGGCCCGCGTGCGGCAGCACGGTGACGGCGATCACGGCCAGCAGGAACAGCGTGTCACGCGCCTCGCGCGGCAGGTGCTGCCAGCCTGGCCAGGAGATGCCCAGCACCCGGTTCATGGGAATCTCTTCCTGCCCGCGGAGGCCGGCGATCTCATGACCACAGCGCCAGCGCTTCCAGCGCACCGCGGCGCTGCGCCTCGCCTTGTCCGGGCGGCAGTTCGAGGCCGGGCAGTCGCAGGCCCCAGGCCGCGCCGCTGCGCTCGCCGGCCAGCACCCAGGCGGTCAGCCTTGACAGTCGGTCCTCCAGAGCGAGCGGACCGGTGGCCGCCCAGTCCAGCCAGAGCTCGTGGCGCGCGGCGCTGGTGGTGTCGCGGCTCACCAGTTCGCCGCCAGTTTCTATCGATCTTGCGGCCTTCTTCCACACCACCAACTTGAGCGGGTCGCCGCGCCGGTAGCCGCGCACGCCCTCGAGCTCGCTGCCCTCGGGGTGGCGCATCGCACTGCTGCCGCTGCCCACCGCGCGGGCGGCCGGCAGCGGCAGGGCGGGGGATTCAGGGCGTGGATAGACCAGCGCGGTGGCGGCCGGCCGCCAGTGGCTCCAGGCCCGGAACAGGCCCAGCGGGAAGCGCGTCTCCAGCACGATCTCGGGCAGCGCCAGCCGACCGCGGTGAGAGGGGGTGAAGGCCAGATGCACACGGGTCTGGCCGGCGGCCTCGACATCACACCAGCTCCAGCGGGGATCCACGCCGCGCTCGGCCACGCGCAGGCCGATGCCGTGGCGCGGGCTGCCGCTGCGGCTCGCCAGCAGGCACTCGACCGTGACCGCGTCTCCCGCAAAGGCCGGCGCGGGGGGGCGCAGGTGCAGGGTCAGGCCGCGCAGCGTGTTGTGGGTCACGTGCATCGACACCACCCCGCTGCCGGCCAGCAGGAAAGTCAGCGCGTAGCCCAGGCTGAGCTGGTAGTTGATCGATGCCAGCAGCAGCACCAGCAGCGTCAGCGCGAACAGCCAGCCGGGCCGCGTGGGCAGGATGTAGACGTTGCGCTGGGTCAGCGTCAGCGTGTCGCTGCGGGGGTGGCGGGCGTCCCACCAGGCCCGCCAGCGATTGCGCCCGCGGGCACCCAGGCCGGGGTTGTGCAGCGGCTGGGGCAGGGCGGGCATCAGAGGGTGCGGGCGGGAGAGGTTGGGGGAGGGCGCTGTCAGGGGCTGGCGGTGGGCGGAAGGGGCGTCCGGCCCTGTCCTGGGCGGATCAGGGCAGCGGCACGCCTTCGATCATCGCCTGCACCTGCTCGCGCCGCCCGCGCCCGGCCCCGGCCACAGGCACCAGCCGGTGGGCCACGACCTGGGCCAGCACCGCCTGCACGTCGTCGGGGGCCACATAGTCGCGGGCGTCCATCAGCGCATGCGCCTTGGCCGCGCGCAGGACCGCGATGCCGGCCCGTGGTGACAGTCCTTCCGCAAACCACCGGCCGTCGCGTGTAGCGGCAATCAGCGCCTGAAGGTAGTCGAGCAGCGCCTCGCTCGCGTGGACCGCCAGCACGGCCTGCTGGGCGGCCTGCAGCTCGGCCGCGCTCATCACCGGCTGCAGCTCCTGGATGACCTCGCGGCGGTCGCGCCCGGCCAGCAGTGCCCGCTCGCTGGCGCGATCGGGGTAACCGAGGGTGATGCACATCAGGAAGCGGTCGAGCTGGCTCTCGGGCAGCGGGTAGGTGCCGAGCTGGTCGGTCGGGTTCTGGGTCGCGATCACGAAGAAGGGCCGGGGCAGGGCGCGCGTCTGGCCCTCGACCGTGACCTGCTGCTCTTCCATGGCCTCCAGCAGCGCACTCTGGGTCCGGGGGCCGGCGCGGTTGATCTCATCGGCCAGCAGCACCTGTGCGAACACCGGCCCGGGGTGGAACACGAAGCCTTCGCGGCCACGCTCATAGACCGACACGCCGACCAGGTCGGAGGGCATCAGGTCGGCAGTGAACTGCACCCGCGAGAACTGCAGCCCGAGCGACACCGACAGCGCATGCGACAGCGTGGTCTTGCCGACGCCCGGCACGTCCTCGATCAGCAGATGACCCCCGGCCAGCAGGCAGGCCACGCAGTCCTCGATCTGCGGCTGCTTGCCGACGATAATCAGATTGATCTGTTCGACGACGCGTCGGATGCGGGCATGCAATGTCATGGCGTGCACCTTAGCGCAAAGTCACCAGCGCCGACCGGCGTCCTCCGCAAAGACCGATGGCCACCGCCCTCTACTCCCACCCTGCCTGCCTTGCCCATGAGATGGGCGCGGACCACCCCGAGAGCCCCCAGCGGCTGGGTGCCATCAGCGACCTGCTGATCGCCACCGGCCTCGACCTGGCGCTGGCTCTGCGCGACGCGCCGCAGGCCAAGGATGAGGACCTGAGGCTGGCGCACGAGGCGCTCTACATCGCCGAGCTGCGCAGCCTGCTCAGCGAGGTGGAGACCAGCGGCCTGCGGCGGGCGCTCGATGCCGACACGATCGCCCGGCCGGGCACGCTCGCCGCCGTGCTGCATGCCGCCGGCGCGGCGGTGGCGGCGACCGATGCGGTGATCAACGGCGAATTCGAGAACGCTTTCTGCGCCACCCGTCCGCCGGGTCACCACGCGACCCGGAACCAGGCCATGGGCTTTTGCTTCGTCAACAACGTGGCCGTGGCGGCGCGCCATGCGCTGAACCGCCGTGGTCTCGACCGCGTCGCCGTGATCGACTTCGACGTCCACCACGGCAACGGGACGGAGGACATCTTGGCCGGCGATGAACGCACGCTGATGGTCGGCTTCTTCCAGCACCCGCTCTATCCGCACTCGGGCGTCGTGCCCATGGGCGAGAACATGCTCAACCTGCCGGTGCCGCCCTACACCAAGGGCCCGGAGATCCGCGCGCTGATCGAGGCGCACTGGTTGCCGCAGCTCGAGGCCTTCCGGCCCCAGATGCTCTTTCTCTCTGCCGGCTTCGATGCCCACCGCGAGGACCCCCTGGGCCAGCTCGGCCTGGTGGAGGCCGACTACGCCTGGATCACGCAGAAGCTCATGGACGTGGCGGCCCGCCATGCCAAGGGGCGCATCGTGTCTTGCCTGGAAGGGGGCTACCACCTGGGCGCGTTGGCCCGCAGCGTCGCGGCCCACCTGCGCGTGCTCGCCGGTGTGGCCGGGCCGGCGGCCCTGAAGCCGTGAAATCCCGCGGCGTCGGGCGGACCGCGCCGCCGGGCCAGACGGCCTTGGCGGCCTTGATTGCCTTGACAGCCTTGAAGATTTCCGCCTCCCTCTCTCCCTGATCGCACCCGATGTCTCTCGATTCCATCCTTCAAATGGGGAGCGGGCTGCTCGGCTCCACGGTCCTGGTCGAACTGACCACCCTGGCCGGCTGCATTGCCCTGGCCTGGGCGCTGGCGCGGCTGCTGC
The DNA here is from genome assembly GCA_903889735.1 of uncultured Methylibium sp. Classification (GTDB taxonomy): domain Bacteria; phylum Pseudomonadota; class Gammaproteobacteria; order Burkholderiales; family Burkholderiaceae_C; genus Methylibium. The sequence continues at coordinate 12,984 of CAISYQ010000132.1, read as the reverse complement.
GCGGCGCCACGGTCGACCCCCACTCGGTGCTGTTCGGGCGGCAGCTCATCGATGGCGCGCTGATGCCGCTGCTGGCACTGGGGCTGGCGCTGCTGGCGCAGGCCACGGGGCTCGCCGGTTCGCCGCCGGCGGTCTTCCCCATCGCGGTGGCGATGCTGTTCTCGCTGGCCGTCATCCGCATCAGCGTGAGGGTGCTGCGTGCCGCCTTTCCCGATTGGCGTCTGGCGCGCATCGCCGAGCGCTGGCTGTCATGGGCGGTGTGGGCGGCCCTGATCCTGTGGCTGAGCGGCGTGCTGCCGCTGGTGCTGGACCACCTGGACTCGATCACCTGGAAGATCGGCGCCAGCCAGGTGTCGCTGGGGGCGATGCTGGAGGGCGCCTTCAATGCGGTGGTGGTTCTGGTGGGGGTGCTCTGGCTGAGCGCCGTGGTCGAGAAGCGCCTGCTCGAGGGTCAGACCGACAACCTCGCGGTCCGCAAGATCGCCGTCAACACGACGCGCGCGTTGCTGCTCTTCATCGGGCTGCTGCTGGCGCTGTCGGCGGCGGGCATCGACCTCACGGCGCTGGGCGTGCTGGGTGGCGCGCTCGGTGTGGGCATCGGCTTCGGCCTGCAGAAGCTCGCGGCCAACTATGTCAGCGGCTTCGTCATCCTGGCCGAGCGCAGCCTGCGCATGGGCGATCTGGTCAAGGTCGACGGCTTCGAGGGCCGCATCACCGACATCAACACCCGCTCCACCATCATCCGCGCCGCCAACGGGCGCGAGTCCATCGTGCCCAACGAGTTGCTCATCACCCAGCGGGTCGAGAACGCCACCCTCAGCGATCCCTCCATTCTTGCCTCCACCGTGGTTCAGGTGGCCTACGGTACCGACGTGCCTGCGCTGCGCCCGCTGCTGCTGCAGGCGCTGGCAGCGCTGCCAAGACTGAGTACCCAGCCCGACCGCCAGGCCTCGGTCCACCTCAGCAACTTCGCCGCCGATGGGCTGGAGCTGACCGTCTGGTTCTGGAACACCGATCCGGAGAACGGCCAGTCCAACCTGCGCTCGGAGGTCAACCTGGCGATCCTCGCGGCGCTGAATGCGGCCGGCGTCGAGATCCCCTTCCCGCAGCGCACGCTGCGCTGGGCGGCGGGGGCGGCCGACCGGCTCGACCCGCCGAAAGGTCCCCAGGGCGCCGGGTCCGCTGTCCCCCGGCCATGACCGGTCCACACACACCCCCTCAGCGCCCTCCGGCGGGCGATCTTCCGTCCGTCGCCGCCGACGCCCGGCCAGACCGCCGGAGTTTCCTGCGGCGCAGCGTGGTCATGGGCTCGGCCCTGGGTTCGGTGGCCGGCGCGGTCGCCGGTACCTCGCCGGCCACACCGGTGGCGGCGCCGGCCGCCGCGGGCGGTACCCCGATGGATCCTGCCCTGCCCATGCCCTGGCGGTCGCAGCCGGGCCGGCCCTTCATCGACTACGGCCTGCCGTCGCCCCACGAGGGGCAGGCGGTGCGCCGCACGGGGCTCAACTTCCGGCATGTCGATGGCAATGGCGCGGCCTGGACGCCGCTCGAACGCCTGGAGGGCAGCCTCACGCCCAACGGCCTGCATTTCGTGCGCAACCACAACGGCACGCCCGAGATCGACCCGGCCCACCACCGCCTGCAGGTCCACGGAATGGTGCGGCAGCCGCTGAGCTTCGACATCGAGGCCCTGCAGCGCTACCCGCTGCGCTCGCAGCAGATCTTCCTCGAGTGCGGCGGCAACAGCAGCCAGGGCTGGGCCGAGGAGCCGGTGCAACGCCCGGCGAGCCTGGTGCACGGCCTGCTGTCGTGCAGCGAATGGACCGGCGTGCCGCTTGCGCTGCTGCTGGACGAGGCGGGCATCGACCCGCGCGCGGCCTGGGTGATCGCCACCGGCGCCGACGCTGGGGCCCTGCACATGAGCCTACCGATCGCCAAGGCGAGGGACGACTGCCTCGTGGCCCTCTTCCAGAACGGCGAGCGCCTGCGTCCCGAGAACGGCTACCCGGTGCGCCTGATCGTGCCCGGCTGGAAGGGCGTGATGAGCGTGAAGTGGCTCGCCAGCCTGCAGCTTGCGGACCAGCCGGCGATGGGCCGCAACGAGACCGCCCGCTACACCGAGCCACTGCCCGCTGGCCCCGCGCGGCAATTCAGCTTCGTGATGGAAGTCAAGTCGCTGATCACCACGCCATCGCATGGCCACAGCCTGGCTGGTCCGGGCTTTCACGAGATCCGCGGCCTGGCTTGGAGCGGTCGAGGCCGCATCCGGCGCGTCGAGGTCTCGTCCGACGGCGGCGTGCAGTGGACCGAGGCGGTGCTGCAGGCGCCGGTGCAGCCGCGTTGCCTGACGCGCTTTCGGGCGGCCTGGCAGTGGGACGGCCGGCCCTGCGTGCTCAAGAGCCGCGCGATCGACGAGACCGGCGCCGTCCAGCCCACCCGCGAGGCCCTGATCGCAGAGCGGGGCAGCCGTGGCACCTACCACTACAACGCCATCGTCGCCTGGGACGTGGATGCTCACGGCTACCTGAGCCACACGCATGACTGAGTCGGCGAACCGCTTCGGCATCATCCGCACGCCGTTCGCCCGGGCCGTGATGGAAGCCGTGCGAGTCCTCGTCCTGGGGGCGATCGCTTGGCTGGTGGGTCTGCCGCTCCCGTCCGCCGTTCAGGCGGCCGATGTCCACCCGCGCCTGGGCGTCCCCATCACCGCCGAGACGGCGGCCCGGGCCGACCCGACCGTCTTTGCCGACGGACGGGGCCTGCCGCCGGGACGCGGCAACGCCAGCGAGGGGCAGGCGGTCTACGGTCAACGCTGCGCCAGCTGCCACGGCCCGGAAGGGCGGGGCGGCCACAGTGGGCGCTTGACCCGGGCCAGGAGCCCGTTGTCGTCCCCCCCTTCGCCGTCTGCGTCTGCGTCTGCGGGCCGGCCGGCCGATCGCACGATCGCTGCCTTCTGGCCCTACGCGACCACGCTGTTTGACTACATCCGCCGCGCGATGCCGAACGATCGTCCCGGCTCGCTGGGCGACAGCGAGGTCTATGCGCTCACCGCCTATCTGCTGGCGCTCGACGGCATCGTCGCACCTGAGGCCGAGATGAGCGCCGCCAGCCTGCCTGCGGTGCGGATGCCCAACCGGGACGGCTTCTTGCGTATGGATCGCCCGGAGCCGCCCCGCGCGCGGTAAATTGCGGATGAGGTGGGCCGCGTGCTGCCTTGACCGAACCTCGATTCCCCAGGAGACCTCGATGACCCAGATCCAAGGCGGCTGCCTGTGCGGCGCCATTCGCTACACCTCGGCAGCCCAGCCCTTGATGACCGCGGTGTGCCACTGCAAGCATTGCCAGCGTCAGAGCGGCACGGCCTTCTCGGTGCTCGTGGCCCTGCCGGCCGGCACGCTCGAGCTCCAGGGGGAGGCGCCCGCCACCTACCAGGACCGCGGCGAGAGCGGCCTGGCGGTGATGCGGCATTTCTGCGGCAAGTGCGGCTCGCCGATCTCCTCGCAGGTCGAGGCCATGCCGGGCATGGACTGGCTCAAGGCCGGCACCCTGGACGATGCCTCCTGGCTGCAGCCGCAGGTCGCGATCTGGTGCGACCACGCCCAGCCCTGGGTGCCCCTGGGCGAGACGATGGCCCAGTTCCCTAAGAACCCGCCGCCTCAGGCCTGACGCGGCGCCGCGTTTGCGGCCTGCGACCAGTTCGAGAACAGCACCCGGCACTCGATGCCGCGGGGTTGGACCTCGCACCACTCGACCTCGCCACCGAGCTGTCGCACCCGTTTGTGGATCCCGCCCAGACCCAGGCCCTGCGACCAGGCTTTCGGGTTGCGGCCGATGCCATCGTCGCGCACCGTGATCTCCAGGCGGTCGTTCTCCAGCCTCAGCGTGGCCCAGACCTGCGTGGCGCGCGAGTGGGCGATGGTGTTGCTGACCAGTTCGCGCAGCACGCGGGTCAAACCCGACCAGGCCACCACGCCCAGTTCGGCATCCTGCTCGAAGTGGATCTGCCAGTCGAGCCCGACATGGGCCAGCTGCAGCCTTTGCTGCAGGTCGGCCTTCCACTCTCCGGCGGCGTCCGACAGACGGTGGCTGCTGGCCACCAGTCCGCGCGTCAGCGTCTTGAGGTCCTGCAGCGTGTGGCGGATGTAGTCCTCGTGCTCGGGGCTCTGCGCCTGGTACATGAGCGTCAACAGTCGCGCCCCGATGTCGTCGTGCAGATCCTGCGCGAGTCGCACGCGCTCCTCGCAGCGCCCGCGTTCGACCGCGTGGTCAAAGGCCACCGCGCGCCGCAACTGCTCGACGATGCGGTCGGCCAGCCGCGCATCCTCACGGTTGAAGAGGCGGCGTCCCTGCTGCGCAAGGCGCAGCTCCAGCGTCTGTCCGGCGGGTCCACCGGGGCGGGTGAGATCGGGCACCGGCACCCGCAGGGTGGAGCCGTCGCCCGAGGCGGTCGACGGGCCACCGGGCCTGGGTAGCACGGCGGCCTCCAGCGGTTCGAACAACTCGCGCAGCAGTGCCAGCAGGCAGGCCGGGGCCCGCTCAGGATGGGATTCAACGTCGCGCGTCATGCGGTAGAGCCGGTCGAACATCTGCTCCATCGACAGCGCGCCCTCAGAGCGGAAAGGCTCGAGAAGCCAGGGCCGTGCCCCGGCGCACAGCAGCAGCGCGAGCAGGAGGGCGATCAGCATGGAGCCCGGCTGGCCGAGGGGCAGCGCCCCCGACAGCAGCCGGTCCAGCGAAGCGGTCACCGCGGCGGCGACCGCCAGCAGGGCAGACTCACGCAGCCAGAGGGAGCGGGTCAGGCTGACCATGTCAGGCCGTCGGCTCGTCGGTTTGCCTTGGGGTCTGGGAGGGTGCCAACGCGGTCACGGTGTCGCGCGCACTGGCTGGCCTCAGACCAGGCCCTGCTTGCTGGCCAGCACCGCCGCTTCAGCCCGGCTCGAGACGTTGAGCTTGCGGTAGATGGCCTTGATGTGGTCGTTGACGGTGAACCAGCGGATGCCCATCAGCGACGCGATCTCCTTGATCGTGAAACCCTTGCTCAGGTAGGTGAGCACCTCGGTCTCACGCGGCGTCAGGTGCTCATGGTCGGGCTCGGCGTAGACGCGCGGCGCCGTGCCGCGCATGGGCTCAAAATCGCCTGCAGCGTGGCCGCCATCGAACCGCACAGGCGGGGTGTCGCCGGAACGGAAATGCGCCAGCAGCCGCCGGGCGATCGCCGGCGACAGCGGCGGCTGGCCGCGCACGATCTTCTGCAACTCCTCGACCAGCACCTCGAAGCGGTCCTCCTTCAGCAGGTAGCCGTCGGCGCCCCGCTGCAAGGCGGGGAACACATGCTCGTCGTCCGAGTAGAGCGTGGTGACGATGCGGGTGGCCGGGTGCCCCGCCATCTCGCTGAGCAGATCCAGGCCGTTGCCGTCGGGCAGCTCCAGGTCCACCAGCACCAGCTTGAAAGGCTCGCTGCCCGCCGGCAGCGGCGGTGCGCCGCCCACGCCCAGAAGGCGGCGCGCGGTTTCCAGGTTGCCGGCTTCGGCGATGCCGATCACGTCGGAGAAGCTCTCCCGGACGACGCGGATCAGGAAGGTGCGCGCCACGGGGTTGTCTTCCACGATCAGGATCTTCACGGCCATGAACGGGCTCCGGCGGGGTGGGTCGACGGGGCCGTACGGGCTGGCCCCTCCGCTTGCCTATGGCAGTCGTCTCGGGACGTTGCCGGGCAAGTGAGGAGCGAGCTTAAGGTCGGCGGGGGGGTTGCGGCGCACCCTCCACGCGATGCCTAGCGTTCCATCAGGGGGGAACTTGAGCGTGAGCAACCCTGGTGCAAATGGCGGCCGGGCTGGGGGGCCGTCGGCGGGCCTGTGGGTTGGCGAAGCGGACGCGCCGGCCCACCTTTGGCCGGAGTCAGAAACTCAGGCGATGTCCAGCACCAGCTTGCCCCGGACCTGGCGGCCGGCCATCAGCGAGAAGGCGCGGCCAAGCTCGGCGATCGGCAGGCGACGATCGATCACCGGCCTGATCAGCCCCTGCGCGTACCAGTCGGCCAGCTCGGCCAACGCAGCGGTGTGGCGGGCGGGTTCGCGCTGTGTGAAGTCGCCCCAGAACACGCCGACCACCGAGGCGCCCTTGAGCAGCGCCAGGTTCAGGGGCAGCGCCGGGATCGAGCCGCCCGCGAAGCCGATCACCAGGTAGCGCCCGCGCCAGGCGATGGAGCGGAACACCGGCTCGGCCAGCTCCCCGCCCACCGGGTCGTAGACCACGTCCGGGCCGCGGCCACCGGTGGCGGCCTTGATCTGACCGCGCAGGTCGCCCGCGGTGTAGTTGATGGTCATGTCAGCGCCGAGTTCGCGGCAGAAGGCGCATTTCTCGTTGCTGGAAGCCGCGGCAATCACGGTGGCTCCTGCCGCCTTGGCGACCTGGATCGCGGCGGTGCCCACGCCACCGGCGGCGCCCAGCACCAAGACCGTCTCGCCAGGCTGCAGCGCGGCGCGGTCGATCAGCGCGTGGTGGGTGGTGCCGTAAGTGCAGAGGAAGGCGGCCGCATCGTCGAGGGCAAAGCCCTCGGGCAACGGCATGACCGTTCGGGCGTCCACGCACACCTCGGTGCCGAAGGCGCCCAGCCCGCCGAAGGAGGCCACCGCGGTGCCCGCCGCCAGGTGGGTGACGCCCTCGCCGAGCGCCTCAACCACCCCGGAGAACTCCACCCCCGGCACGAAGGGCAGCGGGGGCTTCATCTGGTACTTGCCCTGGACCATCAGCAGGTCGGGGAAGTTCAGGCTGGCATGGCGCACCGCCACCCGGACTTCACCGGGCTTCGGTTGTGGGGTGGGCAGCTCGGTCCACTGGAGCGCGTCGGGGCCGGTGGGCTGTTCGCAAAGCCAGGCGTGCATAGGATTTCCTTGGGGTCGGGTCGGTGAGGGGCGGGGCGCTGGAGATCGGCGGGCCCCCGCGAAAGCGAACCGAGATGATAGGCAGTGCCGGTCGGGGGACGCCCAGGGGGTGTCCCCTGACCGCGCGCAAGAGAGGTTGGCCCACGGCGGCGTACGGAGGCCGCTCCCTACAATCCACCCCATGCGCATCCTCATTGCCAACGACGACGGCTACCTTGCACCTGGGCTGGCAGCGCTCGTCGAGGCCTGCCGGGGGTTGGGCGAGATCGATGTGGTGGCGCCGGAGCAGAACGCCAGCGGCACCTCGAATGCACTGACCCTGCAGCGGCCGCTGTCGGTGTGGACGGCGGGCAATGGCTACCGTTACCTCAATGGCACGCCCTCGGACTGCGTGCACGTGGCCCTGACCGGCCTGCTGGCCACGCGCCCCGACCTGGTGCTCTCGGGCATCAACAACGGCGCCAACATGGGCGATGACACCCTCTACTCCGGCACCGTGGCCGCGGCCATGGAGGGCTATCTGTTCGGCATTCCGTCCATCGCCTTCTCGCTGTCCGAGAAGGGCTGGTCTCACATCGACGATGCCGCTCGGGTGGCGCGCCGCCTGATCGAGCAGGTGCTGGCCCGCCCGCCCGCCCCGGGCCACTGGCTGCTCAACGTCAACATCCCCGACCGGCCCGAGGCCGAGCTGCGCGGCCTGCGCACCACCCGGCTGGGCCGCCGCCACGCCAGTGAGCCCGTTATTCGCCAGACCAACCCGCGGGGCGAACCGATCTACTGGATCGGCGCCGCGGGGGACGCCCGCGAAGCCGGGGAGGGCACCGATTTCCACGCCGTGGCCGAGGGCTTCGTTTCGGTGACCCCCTTGCAGGTGGACCTGACCGATCACGCCCGGCTGCCGGTCTGGCAGACTTGGCTGGCCGGATCCAAGGCATGAACCTGCCGGTCCCCTCCCAGGGCGAAATCCGCAAGTCGTGCCACGACGACCCGCTCGCAAGCCGGTCCGCTGGGATCCGACCCGCCACCGGCGCTGGGGCAGAGGGACTCGCTTGAGCGCGGCCGGCAAACCGCCACCGCGATTCCCGCTGCGGCTCGATCGCCTGGATTCGCCCGCGCAGCGGCCGGGCTCACCGGCCGGGATGTCGCAGCCACCCCCGCTGCTGCGCCCCCAACGCCCCCTGCACGAGGCAGCCCTGGAGCAATCGCGGCGCAGCATGCCGGTTGGTCTGGGGCTGGACTCCCACCAGGTGCGGGAGCGCATGGTCGTGCGGCTGCAAGCCCAGGGGCTGCGTGACGAGCGCGTGCTGGCAGCGCTGCGGGCCGTGCCACGCCATGCCTTCGTCGACACGGCGCTGGCCAACCAATCCTACGAGGACACCAGCCTGCCGATTGGGCTGGGTCAGACCATCTCCAAGCCCTCGGTGGTGGCCCGCATGATCGAGCTGCTGCTGGCACCGCATGCGTTAGGCGCACCCCTCAAGCTGCTGGAGATTGGTACTGGCTGCGGCTACCAGGCCGCGCTGCTGGCCCTGCTGGCGCGCAGCGTCGTGTCGATCGAGCGGCTCAAGCCGCTGCACGACAAGGCGCGCGACAACCTCGCTCCACTGGGCCTTCATGCGCTGCGGCTCGTCTATGGCGACGGCCGGCTCGGCCATGCGCCCAATGCCCCCTATGACGGCATCATCGCCGCGGCCGGTGGCGACGACCTTCCGGCGGCCTGGCTCGAGCAGCTCGCCCCAGGCGGCCGGCTGGTGGCGCCGATGCACGACGCCGCCGCGGGCGGTCAGGTGCTGGTGGTCTGTGACCGACTGGCCGACGGCAGTCTGCAGCGCCGCAGCCATGAGGCGGTACGGTTCGTCCCTCTAAAATCAGGCACGGATTGACCCATTGATCGATCTTGCAGCGGTTGCCCTCATGCCCCCCTCCCGCTCCCTCTGCCGCCCCGTCTCCTTGGCCCTGCGCTCCCTGCTCGCGATCGCCTGCGCCACCCTGCTGGTGGCTTGCGCTTCCGGCACCCGTCGCGCGCCCGTCGAGGATCGCAGCGCCCGGAGCGGCCCCGGCGCGGCCCCGCCGCCATCTTCCACGGTCACCGCCCCCCAGGCCGCAGAAGCCAAGCCAGTCGCGGGGGCTGAGAACGCGGGCAAGCCGGGCTACTACACCGTCAAGCCCGGCGACACGCTGATCCGCATTGGCCTGGACACGGGCCAGAGCTGGAGGGACATCCAGCGCTGGAACAAGCTCGACAACCCGAATCTGATCGAGGTGGGCCAGGTGCTGCGGGTGCTGAGCCCGTCAGTGGAAGCGACGGCGGTGGCCTCCAAACCCGTGGCGGCGTCGCGGGTTGATGCCCGGCCACTGGAAGGCAAGCCCAGCGCCACGGCACCCACCGCTTCTCAGCCAGCAGCGGCCGCCTCCGCAGCGGTCCCGATCGCCAAGGACGACGACGAGCCTCAATGGGCCTGGCCCGCGGGCGGCGCGGTGCTGGCTGGTTTCGAGGAGGCGCGCAACAAGGGTCTCTCGATCGGCGGCAAGAGCGGTGACCCGGTACTGGCTGCGGCCGATGGCCGGGTGGTCTATGCGGGCTCGGGCCTGCGCGGCTACGGCAACCTGGTGATCGTCAAGCACAACGCGACCTACCTCAGCGCCTACGCCCACAACCAAACCCTGCTGGTCAAGGAAGACCAGACCGTCAAGCGCGGCCAGAAGATCGCCGAGATGGGATCGACCGATGCCGAGCGGGTGCAACTGCACTTCGAGATCCGCCGCCAGGGCAAGCCGGTCGATCCGGCCAAGCTGCTGCCGTCGCGTTGAGCGGTATCGGGGCCGCCTTGGCGAGCCAGCGGTTCCAGCCGGCTGGGCAGCCGTCCGAGCCCTTCAACCGGTCGGAATCCTTCCTCCTGCTCATTCCCCTTCACCCCCTCTCGCTCCATCACCCCGGGACCCTCGCGCGATGACAGCAAGCGACGAATGGCTGAAGGTGGAATCGCTCGACCTCGAGGCGCAAGGCGTTGCGCATGGCGCCGACGGCAAGGTAGTCTTCATCGAGGGGGCGCTGCCCGGCGAAGAGGTCCGGGTGGCGGTGCACCGGCGCAAGAACAACTGGGAGCAGGGCGCGATGATCGCGCTGCGGCGCGAGAGCGCGCAGCGGGTCGTGCCGCGCTGCCGATTCTTCGGCATCTGCGGCGGATGCAAGATGCAACATTTCCACATCGGCGCCCAGGTGGCCGTGAAGCAACGGGTGGTGGAGGACAACCTCTGGCATCTCGGCAAGGTCAAGCCTGAACAGGTGCTGCGCCCGATCGAGGGCCCGACCTGGGGCTACCGCTACCGGGCGCGGCTGTCAGTGCGCCATGTGGTGAAGAAGGGCCAGGTGCTCATCGGCTTTCACGAGCGCAAGTCGAGCTATGTGGCCGACATGACGAGCTGCGAGATCCTGCCCCCGCACCTGAGCGCCATGCTGCTGCCGCTGCGCGCGCTGATCGCCGGCATGGACGGGCGCGACCGACTGCCCCAGATCGAGGTGGCGATCGGCGAGGCCCCGGACGGCTTGGTCACCGCGCTCGTGCTGCGCCACCTGGAGCCGCTCACCGAGGCCGATTTGCAGCGCCTGCGCGACTTCGAGGCTGACTGCGGCGTGCAATGGTGGCTGCAGGCCAAGGGCCCCGACACGGTGCGTCGCCTGAGCGAAGGTGGGCCCGCGCTCGCCTACACACTGCCGGAGTACGGTCTCGTGATGCCGTTTCGGCCCACCGACTTCACCCAGGTCAACCACGCGATCAACCGTGCCTTGGTGGTGCGGGCCCTCGGCCTGCTGGCCCCCGCAGCCGACGAGCGGGTGATCGACTGGTTCTGCGGGCTGGGCAATTTCACCCTCCCGCTGGCCACGCGCGCCCGCGAGGTGCTGGGCCTGGAAGGCAGCGAGTCGCTGGTGGCCCGCTCGCGTGACAATGCCACGGCCAACGGCCTGTCAGGGAAGACGCGCTTCGAGGCACGCAATCTCTTTGAGCTCACCCCGGCTGACCTCGCCGCCTACGGCGATGCGGACAAATGGCTCATCGACCCGCCCCGCGAGGGCGCCTTCGCTCTGGTCAAGGCGCTGGTCGATGCGGTGATCGACCCCTTGGCGGCCGAGGGCTGGGCGCCGCCGCGCCGCATCGTCTATGTCAGCTGCAATCCTGCAACGCTGGCGCGCGATGCCGGTCTGCTGGTCCATCAGGCTGGCTATCGCTGCACGCAGGCCGGCGCGGTGAACATGTTCCCGCACACGGCCCATGTGGAGAGCATTGCGGTGTTCGAGCGCTGAGCTTTACCAGTCGCTCGCCGGGCCCGGCTTGTCGGGGCGCCCGAACCATGACCTGGCGCAGGTTCTGCGCCGGTCGCGGTCTGCAGGCGCCGAGGGGTCAGTCCCGCTCGCCGCCAAAGAGGCCCAGCAGGCTCAGCAGGCTCTGGAACACGTTGTAGACGCTCAGGTAGATCGCCAGCGTGGCCGAAACGTAATTGGTTTCGCCGCCGTCGATCACGCGCTTGATGTCGTACAGCATGAAAGCCGAGAAGATCACCACGGCCAGGGCCGAGATCGTGGCCATCAGCGCCGGCATCTGCAGCCAGATGTTGGCAACCGCCGCCACGAGGATGCCGACCATGCCGACCATCAGCCACTTGCCCATGCCGGAGAGGTCGCGCTTGATCGTGGTCGCCAGGGTGGCCATGCCGAAGAAGACCACGGCCGTGCCGCCGAAGGCAAAGCCCACCAGCGAAGCGCCGTTGCTGAAGCCCAGCACCGCACCGATCAGACGCGACAGCATCAAGCCCATGAAGAAGGTGAAGCCGAGCAGCAGCGCGACGCCGATGCCCGAATTCTTGAACTTCTCAATGGCGAAGAAGAAGCCGAAGGCGATGCCCATGAAGAGAAGGAAACCCATCAGCGGGCTGCCGGCGAAGAAGCTGAACCCGGTTTTCACCCCGATCCAGGCGCCCAACACCGTGGGGACCAGCGACAAGGCGAGCAACCAATAGGTGTTGCGAAGCACTCGGTTGCTGCTGGCGGTGGCATGGGCGTGACCGATGGGGATGGTGTTGTTCATTCGAACCTCCAGAAGTGGCTACAGAGAAAGCTGAGAGCAAGCTGACAGATTCTAGTTCCCTGTCTGCCGCGCAGATTGCAGCCCGGCGCCAGGCTCGCCTTGGCGGCTTGGGTTGCTCGAAGGTCGGGCTCGGCGGGGCTTTGGCTACAATCCAAAGGTTTACCCGCATCGATCCCGCCCGCGCCCTCGATCCCCCCTCGAGGTCATCGCGTCGACCCACCGGAAGACCCCCGAAACCCGCTCTCAGGAGCGTCCTCGGCGTGCGCCCCCAAGGAGACTGACCCTGTGCTGCCCGACTTGCCCTCCGCTCTCCTTGTTCTCGCAGATGGCACGGTATTCCAAGGGGTTTCGATCGGTGCCGATGGCCACACGACTGGCGAGGTCGTCTTCAACACCTCGCTCACGGGCTACCAGGAAATCCTGACCGACCCGAGCTACAGCCGCCAGATCGTCACGTTGACCTACCCCCATATCGGCAACACGGGCGTCAACGACGAGGACGTCGAGTCGGGCCGGGTGCACGCCGCCGGGTTGGTCATCAAGGACCTGCCGGTGCTGGAGTCCAACTTCCGGTCCACCCGCACTTTGAGCCAGTACCTCCGCGACGAGGGCACGGTGGCGATTGCCGACATCGATACTCGCCGCCTCACGCGCATCCTGCGCAGTCGGGGCGCCCAGAACGGCTGCATCCTGGCGCTGCCGCTCGGCGCGGTCGTGACCCCAGCGCACATCGAAGACGCCCGCGCCCGGGCTCTGGCGGCCCCCAGCATGGCGGGGCTTGATCTCGCCCGGGGGGTCAGCGCCGCCATGCCTTATTCCTGGACCGAGACCGAGTGGGTGCTGGGAGAGGGCTTCGGCATGCAGTCGACCCCCCGTCACCATGTCGTGGCCTATGACTTCGGGGTCAAGCGCAATATCCTGCGCATGCTCGCCAGCCGCGGTTGCCAGGTGACCGTGGTCCCGGCCGCCACGCCGGCCGCCGAGGTCCTGCTGCTCAAGCCCGACGGCATCTTCTT
>CAISYQ010000131.1 GCA_903889735.1 uncultured Methylibium sp. | reverse complement strand
CCTCGAAGCCAACTACCGCAAGGTCCAGGACATCTCCGGCGCCACCATCATGGGGGATGGCCGCGTGGCCCTCATCCTCGACGTCGGCTCGCTGGTGCGCCGCGCGCGGCACTGACCCGAAATCCGAAGGAAATTGACAATGAACTCGATATTGGGCCTGATGCGCCGCTTCTCGATCCGAGCGAGGATGCTGGGCGCGATCCTGATGGTGCTCTTGATGTTCGGGCTGGTCGGTCTGACCGGCGCGATCGGCGGCACCCACATCAAGGCGCTGAACGAGGATTTCATGGAACACACAGTCCATGAGATCAAGAACGTGGACGCCATCCACCTGTCGCTCAGCCAAGTCCGGATCCACGAGCTGGAAATGGTGATCGATTACGGCAATGAAGCCGCTTTTCCGGCTCAACTCGCCGAGTGGCGCAAGGCGGTGCAGTCCACGCGCAAGGCGTTCGATGCCATGCTGGAAGGCGAGGACGATGAGGACAATCCCATCGCGCGCGCCGCTGTCGAGAAGCTCGATGCCTACCTGGCCGAGGCCCAGCCCGCGCTCGAGGAGATCGGGCGCCCCGGTTTCGAGTCCGCCAAGCTGGCCGATCAGCGCCTGGCCAAGGCCAACGCTCTGGTGGATGAAATCGAGACGCAGGTGGCCCGGATCGCCACCATCGTCGACCGGGAGGGCACCGACACGCAGACCGAAGTCGAGGCCGCGATGGACCGGACGCTGGTGGTGTTCTGCCTGGTCCTGGGCGTCGTGGTATTGGCCGTGGTGCCGCTCACCCTGCTCAATTCGGCCTCCATCACCCGGCCCATCGACCATGCCCGTTCGGTCGCCGAATTGATCGCTTCGGGCGATCTCGCGGCCCGCATCGACACCCAGGGGTCGGACGAGGCCGCCCAGCTGTTGCGCTCGCTCGAGGCCATGCAGGAGGCCCTGCGGCGCATGGTGGGCGAGGTCCGGCAGTCGACCGACAGCATCGGCACGGCCAGCAGTGAGATCGCCACCGGCAACCAGGACCTCAGCGCCCGGACCGAGCAGACCGCCAGCAACCTGCAGCAGACCGCGTCCTCGATGGAGCAGCTCACCGGCACGGTGAAGCAGACGGCCGATTCGGCGCGCACCGCCAACCAGCTTGCCTCGTCGGCGCAGGCCTCGGCCGCCAAGGGCGGCGAGGTGGTGGCCCAGGTGGTCACGACCATGCAGGACATCAACACCAGCAGCAAGAAGATCGCCGACATCATCGGCGTGATCGACGGCATCGCCTTCCAGACCAACATCCTGGCGCTCAATGCCGCCGTGGAAGCGGCGCGGGCCGGCGAGCAGGGCCGCGGTTTCGCGGTCGTGGCCGGCGAGGTGCGCAGTCTCGCCCAGCGCAGTGCGCAGGCCGCCAAGGAGATCAAGGGCCTGATCGGCGCGAGCGTCGAGAAGGTCGACTCCGGTACCCGCTTGGTCGCCGATGCCGGCCGTACCATGACCGAGATCGTGGGCTCGGTGCAGCGGGTCAGCGACATCATCGGCGAGATCACCGCCGCGGCGGCCGAGCAATCCGAAGGCATCGGGCAGGTCAACAACGCGGTGAGCAATCTCGACCAGATGACGCAGCAAAACGCGGCGCTGGTGGAGCAGAGCGCGGCCGCGGCTGAAAGCCTGAGGGACCAGGCACAGAGGCTCTCGCTGGCCATCGGTGCTTTCCGCACCGGCGAACACATGCCCGTCCAGCCCCTGGGGATGACGCGGGCCGTGAGCCGACCGGCCGCCTTGCCAGCCGCCAAGCCGATGGTGCGTCTCCCGCCCGCTGCCCGCAAGGCCCCGGTGCTGCGCGATGCCGTGCCGGCGCGGGTGGCGGCGACACCCCGCGCCGCACCCCCGCCGGCCTCGGACACCGGCGATTGGGAGACCTTCTGAGATGAAGCACGACTTCATGCGAACCGCAGGGCGCGTTCTTGTTCTGGCGGGCGCCTGCTTGCTGGCCCCGCTCGCACAGGCCGGCAGCCCACTGGCGACCGACGATGCCGCCACCAACCAGGCCGGCGTTTGCCAGGTCGAGTCCTGGGTGGACCGCAGTGACCCCGGCCACTCCACCGTGTTCGCGCCGGCCTGCGGCCTGACGGACACCGTCGAGCTGGGTCTGGAGTTCGTGCGGGGCTCGCCGCGCCAGGCCATCGCGCTGGAGCGTGGGGTGGCGCTCAAGTGGGCCGATCCTGACGTGAAGCTGGGCGACTGGCGTTTCGGCGCCAAGCTCGGCCTGTCGCAGAGCAAGGAGCCGGGCAGCTCCGACTGGACGGGCGCCAGCCGCCCGCTGCTGCTCGGCCTGGCCAGCCTGCCGATCGGCGAGTCGCTGGCGCTGCACCTCAACCTCGGGCATGAGCGCCGCGGCACGGACCGCCAATCAGCCACCGTCTATGGTGCTGCCCTGGCCTGGACACCCATCGCGCAGGCGCTGTTGTTCACTGAATGGAACGGTGATGACCGCAGCGCGCCGCTGCGCACCGTGGGCGCGCGCTGGTGGTTGGTGGCCGACACCCTCGGCCTGGACCTCACCTGGAGCCGTCAGTCCGCGACGCGCGACTCGACGGTGGTCGGCGTCGGGCTGGGCTGGTACGGCATCAACCTCTGATCAGGAATCGGCACACGGTCGACTCTCCCCTTGACCCGCCCGAAGGCAACCCTGTCCCGAAAGGACACACCATGAACATGAGCAACGACGCTTACGCCTCGAACCAGTACGACGGTCAACGCAAGGGCCGCACAGCCCTGCCGCCGGGCCGCGAGTACCTGAGCTTTCGCCTCGGCGCCGAGGAGTACGGCATCGACATCCTCAAGGTGCAGGAGATCCGCTCCTACGAACCGCCGACCCGCATTGCCAACGCGCCGTCCTTCCTCAAGGGCGTGATCAACCTGCGCGGCGTGATCGTCCCCATCGTGGACCTGCGGGTGAAGTTCGGCTGCGCAGCCGAGATCGATGCCATTACGGCGGTGATCATCCTGGGCGTGAAGGGGCGGGTCGTGGGCGTGGTGGTCGATTCCGTCAGCGACGTGCTCGAACTGCCCAACGACGCCATCAAGCAGGCACCGGCCATGGGCTCGGTGGTCGACACCAGCTACCTCATCGGCATCGCCAATGTCGCCGACCGGATGCTGATCCTGGTTGACATCGAGTCGCTGATGACCAGCAACGAGCTCGGGCTGATCGACTCGGCCCTCTGAAGCGCACGCTGCGTCCTCAGCCAAGACAAAGGCGCCCCGCGGGGCGCCTTTTGCATCGGGCTGCTCGGCGAGCAGCTTGGGTCGTGAACGCTCAGGCGCGCATCGAACCGCTGTGGGCGGACAGGGAGGCGGCGCCACGGGCGTCATAGACCATGGCCTCGCGCGGGATCAGGCCCTCGAGGGCGCGGTCCAGGGAGGCGGTGGCCCGGGCCAGCGTCTCGCGCTGGGCCGCCACCTGGCCACTGGCCCGCACCAGCCGGCGTCGCAGCAGCGGCGGCACACCGCCCGAGCGGGCGGCGCGGCTGAAGCTGTCGAGGGCGCTCGCCAGGGCCCGCTGCAGGTCGCTGGCGGCATTCTCGATGCCGTGGCTGTCACGCTCGGCCATGGCCTGGGAGAGCTCACCCAGGCGGGCCTCGACATTGGAGATGGTGGGCTCGAGAGACTCGGCCGTGACCGGCGTGTGGAGGGGCGTCATTCTGGATTCCGGCGAGGGCTCAAGGGCGGCGACGGGCGGCGTTCAGCAGCTCGGTCGCGTTGGCGATCATCTTGTCGGCAATGCTCTCGGCATCGACCTTGAAGCTGCCATCGGCGATGGCCTGCTTCATCCGGTCGACCTTGCCGGCATCGAATTCGGGGGATGACGCATCGGTCAGCAAACCGGTGGCCGTGTTCGACAGCTTGACGGTGCTGACAGCGAGCTCATGGCCGCCGCGCGCCTTGGTCGCCGCCGCACCAGCCTCGTTGCTGGCCCGCGCCAGGGTGGCCGCGTCGGCGGCAGGGGAAGAGATGGACCCGATCTTCATGGTGGACTCCTCAGGCCAGGGGCATGGGCCCCGGAACGAATCAACATGTCAAGCTTATCGACGGGCCAGTGCCGTACTTGAGCTGCGATTGTGTAACAGCGCGTCACAGCGGCTCCAGCCACTGCGCCGGCGAGGCGGCCCCTCACAGCGACAGCTCCACGCGCCGCTCGCCGGCAGGCAGGCCGCTGACGATGCGCCCGCTCTCGGTGCGGACGCGCACGGTCTGCCCTTCGAGGCCGGGCGCCATGGCCAGTCCTTCACCTTCCACCGCGAAGCCCGGGCCCCGGGCGATCAGCTTGACGGTCTCCCCGGCGGCGAACCATTGACGCGCTCGCAGGTGATGCTGGCGCAGGCTTTCGCCAGGCTTCAGGGCAACCGTGAGCGGGCGTCCCACTGCCGCCATGACATCGGCCACGGCAGGCTGAACTTGAGCGGCCAGATCGACTTCTTCCACGCGCAGGTCGGTCTCCGCCAGCACCGAGCCAGCAGGCAGCACGGTGGCGGCCACCAGGGCCGGCCCGAAGACCCGCACGGTCACGGGCAGGTAGACGTTCCAGCGGGTCGGGCCCTCCAGGCAGCGCAGTCCCACGCGGGTGGCGCCCCAGGCCTTGAAGCCGGGCGGCAGGTAGGGCTCGATGCGTGCGCAGGGGGCCAGCTTGAGCCGGGGGTCCAGACGGCCAGTCTCGACCTCCACCCGCAGACCCTGCAGCTTGGCGGTGCCTTGCAGCGCCAGCGCGCGGGCCTGCTCGGCGAAGGGGGTGACGTCGATCGGGTCCTCGGCCCGCGGCGAGGCGGCGCTGCACGCCGTGGCCAGCATCCACAGCCCGCCGGCCAGGCCTCGCAGGGTGCTCAGGCCGGGCCTTGTCCAGGCGGGTCGGGTGCCGGGGTGGCGCAGGGGAGGGTGTTCGGGTTTCATCACGACCGCACTTTAGAAGGGCGGGCCCAGCCCCGTGGCGGGAATTGACCGCGAAAGCCCGCGCTTTTCCCGCTCATGTTCGGCGAGGTCGCGCTCAAGAATGCGTCACCGCCCAAGCTCCGCACCGGCCCCGCCGATGCCGAGGCAGGCCCCACAGGCAAACCATCATGCTGGACCGACTGACGAGCACGCTGAATTTCCAGGCCGAGGCACTGACCCTGCGCTCGGAGCGCCAGCGCCTCATCGCCAGCAACATCGCCAATGCCGATACGCCGGGCTATGTGTCGCGCGACATGGACTTCGCCGGCGCCCTGCGGGAAGCCACCGGCGGCTCGGTTCCCGGCAACGCGATGGCGGCCACCCGCTCCGGCCACATGGCGCCGACGGCCGGCGCCCGTGGCGAGGCCGGGCTGCGGTTTGCGACGCCCAGCCAGACCAACCTCGACCGCAACACGGTGGACATGGACCGCGAGCGCGCGGCCTTTGCCGACAACGCGATCCACTACGAGGCCACGCTGCGCTTCATCAACGGCTCGGTGCGCACCATGCTGAGCGCCATCACCGGTCAGTAGGGAGAATTTTCATGAGCATGCTGGGCATCTTCAACATCAGCGGCAGCGCCGTCAGCGCGCAGAGCCAGCGCCTGAACGTCGTGGCCTCGAACCTGGCCAATGCCGACACCGTGGCCGGCCCCGACGGCAAGGCCTACAAGGCCCGCCAGGTGGTGTTCCAGACGGTGCCCTTCAGCGAGGCCGGCCAGCCCGCCACCTCATCGGGCGTACAGGTGTCGAGCGTGACCGAGGACCAGACCGCCGGGCGCCGGGTGCTCGACCCGAAACACCCGCAGGCCGACGCCGAGGGCTATGTGACCTACAGCAACGTCAACGCGGTCGAGGAGATGGTCAACATGATCTCGGCCTCGCGCTCGTACCAGAACAACGTCGAGGTGATGAACACGGCCAAGTCGCTGCTGCTCAAGACCCTGCAGATGGGTCAGTCCTGACCCCTGATCCGCCATTCCTGAAGGAACCGCATGAACGCCGTCACCGATTCGCTGGCCACCAGCGCCGCCCTGGCCCCAGGCGCCAGCGCGCCCGAGAAGAACGAGGCCTCCGACCGATTCCTCAAGCTGCTGGTCACGCAGATGAAGAACCAGGACCCCCTCAACCCGATGGACAACGCCCAGGTCACCAGCCAGATGGCGCAGATCAACACCGTGACCGGCATCGAGAAGCTCAATGACACGGTCAAGTCGCTGTCCAGCCAGATGCTGTCCTCGCAGATGCTGCAGGGCGCGGGGCTGGTCGGTCGGGGCGTGCTGATGGAGGGCAACCGCCTGAATGTCGACGCGCAGGGCCTGGCCACCGGCGGCTTCGAGCTGGGCGGGTCGGCCGACAGCGTGAAGGTCGAGGTGCTGTCCGGCGCCGGCCGGGTGATCGACACCATCGACCTGGGCGCGGCCTCGCCGGGCCGAAACGGTTTCGAGTGGCAGGCACCGTCGGGCGCGTCCACCGAGGGGCTGCGCTTTCGTGTCGTGGCCAAGACGGGCAGCGCGGCGGTCACCGCCACGCCGCTGAACACCGACCAGGTCCGCGCCGTCTCGACCGTGGGCAACACCCTGCAGCTCGAGCTGGCGTCCGGGGCCTCGGTGCCCTACACGCAGGTCAAGGCCATCTCCTGAGGCGCGACCCGCGCCCGCACCCTCCGCTTTCTCGAAAGGAATCACCATGAGCTTCCAGCAAGGCCTCGCCGGCCTCAACGCCGCCTCCAAGAGCCTCGAGGTCATCGGTAACAACGTCGCCAACTCCGGCACCTTCGGCGCCAAGAGCTCGCGGGCGGAGTTCGCGAGCGTCTATGCCGCGGCGGCCAACGGCATGACGACCGGCAACATCGGCATCGGCGTCGAGATCACGGGCATCTCCCAGCAGTTCTCCCAGGGCAACATCACGACCACCGACAACTCGATGGATGTGGCGCTCAACGGCGCCGGTTTCTTCGAGATGCTCGACCCCAACGGGCAGACCTACTACACCCGCAACGGCCAGTTCAAGGTCGACCGCGACGGCTTCATCGTCAACAACCAAAAACAGCAGCTGCTCGGCTACAGCGCCAACGCGCTCGGGGTGATCGTGCCCGGACCGGCTGCGCCGATCCAGCTGCCCACCGCCGGCATCGCGCCCAAGATCACCGACGAGGCCTCCATCGAGATGAACCTCGATGCGCGCGACGAGATCACCGCCCCCGCCACGCCGGCCATCGACTACAACGACCCGACCACCTACAACAACGCCACCTCGGTCACCGCCTATGACGCCCAGGGCAAGGAGACGGCGCTGAGCTTCTACTTCCAGAAGGCGGGCGCGGACGCGTGGAATGTCTACGTCACGGCCGACGGTGCGCCGATCCAGATCGACAGCGCCGATTTCGCCACGGTCACCTTCCCCACCAGCGGGGGTGCCCCGGTGACGCCCGCGACAGCGCCGGTGTTGAACTCCCCCGCGGGCGACATTGCCTTCGACCTGTCGGGCGTCACACAGTACGGCTCCACCTTCGGCGTGACGAGCTTCACCCAGAACGGCTACGCGCCGGGACAGCTGACGGGCATCTCGATCGAGAGCGAAGGCCTGGTCATGGCCCGCTACAGCAACGGCCAGTCCACGTCCGCCGGGCAGGTGGAGCTGGCCACCTTCCGCAACGTGCAGGGCCTGCAGCCCCAGGGCGGCAACGCCTGGGCCTCGACCTTCGCCTCGGGCGATCCGGTGGTCGGCGCGCCCGGTCAGGGCAACTTCGGCGTGCTGCAGTCGGGCGCCTTGGAGGAGAGCAACATCGACGTGACCGCCGAACTGGTCAACATGATCACTGTGCAGCGCTTCTACCAGGCCAACGCCCAGTCGATCAAGACCCAGGACTCGGTCTCCCAGACCCTGCTCAACCTGCGCTGATGATCGCCAGCGCGCTCCCTGACCGCAGCCACGAAGGGTTCCCATGGACCGCATGATCTATCTGTCGATGTCGGGGGCGAAGGCCACGATGCAGCGCCAGGAGGTGCTCGCCAACAACCTCGCCAACGCCTCGACCACCGGCTTTCGGGCCGAGCTGCAGGCCATGCGGGCGGTGCCCGTGCGCGGGGACGGCGCGAGCACGCGCGTCTATGCGCTCGAGACCACCACCGGCTACGACCCCACGCCGGGCAGCATCGCCACCACCGGGCGCTCGCTCGACGTGGCCATGCAGGGCAACGCCTGGCTCGGCGTGCAGGCGCTCGACGGTACCGAGGCCTACACCCGCATGGGCTCGCTCCAGGTCAATGCCGAAGGCACCCTCACCACCAGCGGTGGGCTCACCGTGCTGGGTGACGGCGGGCCGATCACGCTGCCGCCCAATTCCGAACCCTCGATCGCGCCCGACGGCACCATCAGCGTCAAGCAGGCCGGTGGCACCGTCAACACGGTGGGGCGGCTGAAACTGGTCACGCCCGAGGCGGCGTTGCGGCGGGGCGATGACGGCCTGTTCCGAGCGGCCGACGGCGACCTCACCGCCGACCCCGCGGCCCGCCTTCAGGAGGGCGCGTTGGAAGGCAGCAACGTCAACCCCATCGAGAGCATGGTGGCCATGATCGCCGCGGCCCGCCAGTTCGAGGCGCAGATGAAGATGGTGCAGACCGCCGAGCGCGACGAGCAGGCGGCCAGCCGGCTGCTGTCCCTGAACGGTTGATGCACGGCGGCCGGGTCGTGGCCTGAGCCGCTGCCGAGGGCCGGGAAGACGCCGGGCCGCTCCCGCGGCTTGCGACATCGCCAGGGGGCAAGCCGGCTCTCGGCCCGGCCCCTGACGCAACACTCAGTACTGCACGCCCTTGGTCAGCGCGCCGTCCACCGTGAGGTTGGTACCGGTGATGAAGCTGGCGGCCGGGCTGGCCAGGAAGACCGCGCCGTTGGCGACCTCCTGGGCCGTGGCCATGCGGCCGGTTGGGTTCATCGCCAGCGCCTGCTTGAAGAACTCGGGGTTGCCGAGCTCGATCTGGTTCCACACGCCACCGGGGAAGTAGGTGTTGCCGGGCGACACGCTGTTGGCGCGGATGCCCTTGCCGGCGAGGTGGCAGGCCAGCCCATGCGTGTAGTGGATGATGGCCGCCTTGAAGGCGCCGTAGGGGCCGGCGGCGAAATCGATCTCTCGTCCCGAGACGCTGCTGATGGTGACGATCGACGCCTGCTTGCTCTTCTCGAGCAGGGGCATCGCGGCGTTGACCATGCGCACGGTGCCCATCATGTCGACCTGGAAGCCCTTGCTCCAGCCGTCCTCGTCGTTGGCGATGGCCAGCGCGCTGACATTGGCCACCACGATGTCCACGCCGCCAAGCGCCGCACCGGCGTCCGCCACCCAGGACTGCAGGGCCGCCGCGTCGCTGACATCGGCGGCGCGACCGAAGGCCTTGACGCCCATCTTCTCGAGCTCGGCCACCGTCGCAGCCACCTGGGCGGCATCGCGGGCACAGATCCCGACGTTGGCCCCCTCGGCCGCGAGGGTGCGGGCGATGGCCAGGCCGATGCCCTTGGTGCCACCGGTGACGATTGCGTTGAGGCCTTTCAAACCGAGATCCATGGGGGGTCCTTTGGGTGGGTGGGAGAGGGTGGGCCGATGAATTCGGTCCGCGGATGCCGGCGCAGTGTATGCGCTGGCCACCTCGGGGTTCTCCCTGGGAGCCCGCTCCCGAAGCTCCCGCCGCGGGGTCCGCCGGGGTGGGCCGGCGGGCCGAGAAATGTCCCGAAATGCCCCGTGAAGGCGGCGCTTATCCGCGGCTTGCCGACCTCAGGCGGACGCATCATTGGTCGACAAGGAGTGCCCCGCCATGATGCGATCACTGTGGATTTCCAAGACCGGCATGGAGGCCCAGCAAACCCAGCTGGACCACATCTCGAACAACCTCGCCAACAGCGCCACCAACGGCTACAAGCGCTCGCATGCGGTCTTCGAGGACCTCATGTACCAGACGCTGCGGCAATCCGGCGCGAACAGCACCGAGCAGACCACGCTGCCCACCGGCCTGCAGGTGGGCCTGGGCACCCGGGCGGTCGCGACGGCGCGGCAGTTCAGCCAGGGCTCGCTGCAGCAGACCGGCAACAACCTCGACGTCGCCGTCAAGGGCCAGGGTTTCTTCCAGATCCAGCTGCCCGACGGCACCACCGGCTACACCCGGGACGGCTCCTTCCAGGTCAGCTCGACGGGTCAGCTCGTCACCAACAACGGCTACACCGTGCAGCCGGGCATCGTGATCCCGGCGAATGCGCAGAGCGTGACGGTCGCCGCGGACGGCATCGTCACCGTCGCGCTCCCCGGGCAGGTCGCGCCTCAGCAGGTGGGGCAGCTCCAGACGGCGAGCTTTGTCAACCCAGGTGGCCTCGAGCCCCGCGGGCAGAACCTCTTCGCCGAGACCGATTCTTCAGGCACGCCGAACGCCGGTGCGCCCGGCACCAATGGCCTTGGCCCGCTCGCCCAGGGATTTCTCGAGGGCAGCAACGTCAACGTGGTGGAGGAGCTGGTCTCGATGATCCAGACCCAGCGCGCCTACGAGCTCAACTCCAAGGCCATCCAGACATCCGACCAGATGCTGCAGCGCCTGTCCCAGATGTGAGGAGCCGCCTGATGCGCACCGCCCTGACCCTGCTCTGCACGCTGATGCTGGCCGCCTGCCAGACCAATCCCAAGGTCGAGATCGCCGACACCCAGCCGGTTCGGCCCCGTCCGCAGCCGACCGCGGCCGTCAACAACGGTGCGATCTTCCAGGCCACCAGCTACCGTCCCCTGTTCGAGGACCACCGCGCCCGGTTGGTGGGCGACACGGTCACGGTGGTGATCGTGGAGACGGTGGCCGCCACCCAGCAGTCCACCAGCACGATCGACAAGTCGGGCGAGGCCACGGCCAGCGTCACGGCGCTGCCGTTCTTCCCCAGCAGCGCCTTCAACCGCGCCAGCGCCGCCGGCACCTCCGGCAACACCTTCGCCGGCAAGGGCACGACCGCCAGCGCCAACACCTTCAGCGGCACCATCAGCGTCACCATCACCGATGTGCTGCCCAACGGCCACCTCCTCGTGGCCGGCGAGAAGCAGATCGGTGTCAACGACAACGTGGACGTGCTGCGCTTCTCGGGCCAGATCGATCCGCGTGCCATCCAGCCGGGCAACACGGTGGCCTCGGCGCAGATCGCCAACGTGCGCATCGAGCAGCGCGGCCGCGGCGCCCAGGCCGAAGCCCAGACAATTGGCTGGTTGGCACGGTTCTTTTTGAGCGTTCTGCCGATCTAAAGTTTTCAACAATGGTGACAACGATCCTTCCGTTGTCACCACCATGAACCTCCCGACCTCTCCCGCTCCTGCCCGAGCGCTGTCACGCCTGATCGCCATTCTGGCGGTTCTCGCCGCAGCCCTCCTGGGTCTGGCGCCCGCGGCCCAGGCGGCGCGGCTCAAGGAGGTGGCTTCGGTCCAGGGCGTGCGCTCCAACCAGTTGGTGGGTTACGGACTGGTGGTCGGCCTGGACGGCACCGGCGACCAGACCACCCAGACGCCCTTCACCACGCAGAGCCTCAACGCCATGCTCCAGCAAATGGGCGTGACGGTGCCGCCAGGCACTTCCGTGCAGCTGCGCAACGTGGCCGCGGTGATGATCACGGCCTCGCTGCCGCCTTTCGCCCAGCCCGGGCAGACCATCGACATCACCGTCTCGTCCATGGGCAATGCCAAGAGCCTGCGCGGGGGCACCCTGATCGCCGCGCCGCTCAAGGGGGCCGATGGCCAGGTCTACGCGGTCGCCCAGGGCAACCTGATCGTGGGCGGCGCCGGCGCCTCGGCGGGCGGCTCCAAGGTCCAGGTCAACTCCCTCAACGCCGGACGCGTGCCCTCGGGCGCCACCGTCGAGCGGGCCGTGCCGACTCCGCTGGCCCAGGGCGACACCCTGCAGCTCGACCTCAACACGGCCGATTACTCCACCGCTCGCGAGGTCGCCAAGGCCATCAACGCCCGCATGGGCGAGGCCAGCGCCCAGGCTGTCGACGGCCGCACGGTGCGCGTGCGCATGCCGACCTCGCCCGATGCCCGGGTGAATTTCCTGGCCGATATCGAGAACCTGCCGATCCAGCTGGCATCGCCCGCCGCGCGGGTGGTGATCAACGCCCGCACCGGCTCGGTGGTGATCAACCAGGCGGTCACCTTGGGCGCCTGCGCGGTGGCGCACGGCAGCCTCTCGGTGACCATCTCCACCAACCCGGTGATCAGCCAGCCTGGCGCGCTCTCGCAGGGCGAGACGGTGGTCTCGCAGCAGTCCGACATCGCCATCAAGCAGCAGGCGGGTGGGCTCATCGCCCTGCCGGCCGGCACCCAGCTCACCGATGTCGTGAAGGCGCTCAATTCCCTCGGCGCCACGCCCCAGGAGCTGCTGGCCATCCTGCAGGCCATCAAGGCGGCCGGCGCGCTCAACGCCGAGCTCGAGGTGATCTGATGCAGGCCACCCCCGGTTTCGGCAGCGGCGTCGACGGACCGGCGCTGCGCAGCCTGCGCGGCCAGGCCACGTCGGACCCGCGCGGCGCCATCCAGCAGGCGGCCAAGCAGTTCGAGGCGCTGTTCATGCAGGAGCTGATGAAGAGCATGCGCTCGGCCACCATGTCCAGCGGCATGCTCGAGAACTCCGGAACCCAGATGGGCACCGAGATGCTGGACAGCCAGTTCGCGAACAAGCTGACCGGCATGCCGGGGGGGCTCTCCGCGATGATCGCCAAGCAGCTCGAGCGCCAGCTCAGCGGCGGGCTGGCAGCACCTCAACCCGCCGCCAGCGCGCCCGCGGCATCGCAGGTGTGGAACCGCATGCCCGGGGCTTCGCGCTCGCAGGATTTCGTGGCCAAGCACAGCGAGGCCGCCGCCGCGGTGCAGGCCGACACCGGCATCCCGAGCGCCTTCATCCTCAGCCAGGCCGCCCACGAGTCTGGCTGGGGACAGCGCGAGATCCGCCATGCCGACGGCACACCGAGCCACAACGTCTTCGGCATCAAGGCCGGCGCCAACTGGAAGGGGCCGGTGGCCGAGGTCACCACCACCGAATTCATCGACGGCAAGCCGCGCAAGGTCCTGGCGAGGTTCCGCTCCTACGCCTCGCACGAGGAATCGTTCCGCGACTACGCCCGGCTGATCAAGGACAGCCCGCGCTACGCCAAGGTGGTGGAGCAGGGCGGCAGCGCCCAGGGCTTCGCCGTGAACCTGCAGCGCGCCGGTTACGCCACCGATCCCGAGTACGCCGCCAAGCTGGGGCGCGTGATCAACACCACGCTGCGCCTGCAGCGAACCCTCGCCACCTGAGCGGCCAAGGAAGGATGACGCCATGTCCGGCCTGATGACCCTCGGCGCACGTGCGATGTTCGCGAACTACGCGGCCTTGCAGACGACCAGCGCCAACATCGCGAACGCCAACACCGCCGGCTATTCCCGCCAGCAGGTCGAGCTCGCCACGGCCGGCGGCCAGTACACCGGCGCGGGCTTCTTCGGCCGGGGCGTCAGCGTCGAGACCGTCGCGCGCGCCACCGACGCCTTCCTGACCCGCGAAGCCGCGGTCTCGCGGGCGAGTGCCGCCGAGGATGCGACCCGGCTCGAGCAGCTGAGCCGCCTCGAGCAGGTCTTCCCTCCGGGCGAGCAGGGCCTGGGCCATGCCGCCGGAAGCCTGCTCAACGCGTTTGTCGACGTGGCCAACCGCCCGCAGGACATCTCGGCACGGCAGGTCGTCCTGGCGCGCGCGGATGAACTGGCCACGCGGTTTCGGGACGCCAGCGCACAGATCGACGCCCTGCAGGCCGGCGTCTCGGCGGACCTGGCCGGCACCGTGGCCACCGTCAACACCCTGGCGCAGCGGGTGACGGAGCTGAACCGGCAGATTGCGGCGGTCCAGAGTTCGGGCCACACGCCCAATGACCTGATGGACCAGCGCGATCTGATGATCAGCGAGATCTCGGAGCACATCCAGGTCACGAGCATTCGCGCCAACGATGGGACCCTGGGCCTTTTCATCGGCGGCGGCCAGCCGCTGGTGATGGGCACCTCGGCGCAGCAGCTCAAGGCACTCCCGGACCTGTATGACCCTTCCCGCACGCGCCTGACCCTCAGCCAGGCGGGCAGCGATCTGAGACTCTCGGCCGAGGGCCTGGGTGGCGGCAGCCTGGCGGGACTGCTGAAGTTCCAGAACGAGGACCTGAGCGATGCGCGCGCCCTGGTCGGCCAGCTGGCCAGCGCGATCACCAGCCAGCTCAACGACCAGCAGGCGCTGGGTCTGGACCTGCGGCAACCGGCGGCCAGCGGCTCGCCCCTGCTCGAACTGGCGGCGCCCCGCGTGCTGCCGTCCACCCTGAACACAGGCGCTGGCTCGGTGACGATCTCGGTCACCGATGCCCGCCAGCTGCAGGCCAGCGAATACATGCTGCGCACCGACCCGAACAACGCCGGCCAGTACCTGCTGCAGCGGCTCTCCGACGGCCTGGAGCGCTCGGTGACATCGGGCGACACGATCGACGGCTTCCAGATCGACGTCGCCTCGGCGCCGAACGATGGCGATCGCTTCCTGCTGCAGCCCGTGAGCAACGCGGCCTCGGGGGCGGCGCTGGCACTCGCCGACCCGCGCGGCATCGCGGCGGCCTCGCCGGTCAGCGCGACCATCGGGGCCGACAACACCGGCACCGCTTCGATCGACTCGCTGCGCACCGTGAGCGCACCCACGGCCGGCGTGACGGTGGACATCAGCTTCACCGACGACTCGGGCGGCTACAGCTGGTCCGGCTCCGACGGCTCGGCCGGCGGTGGTACCTGGACCGCTGGCGAACCGATCTCGATCAACGGTTTCGAGCTGCGGCTCCGCGGCGTGCCGCGCAGCGGCGACCAGCTGCAGGTCGCGCCCACCGTCTATTCAGGCGCCAACAACGGCAACGCCTTGGCGCTGCTGTCCCTGCGTGATGAGCGCATGGTCGGCGAGGAGCTGTTGCCCGGCGGCAGCCTGTCGCCGGGCGAGACCATCACCGACGCCTACGCCCGGGCCATGGCCGACATCGGCCTGAAGGTGCAGGGCACGCGGTCATCCAGCGCCATCACCAGCGCCGTGGCCAAGGCCACCCGCGACACGCTGTCTTCGCGGACCGGCGTCAACCTCGACGAGGAGGCCGCCCGGATGATCCAGTTCCAGCAAAGCTACCAGGCGGCCGCCAAGATGCTCCAGGTGGCCCAGGGTGTGTTCGACACGCTGCTGCAGATGACCGGCCGCTGATCCTTACCGGAACCCCCACCATGCGCATCAGTACCGCCAACAGCTTCGACGCCGGAATCGCCAACCTGCAGCGGCGGCAGGTCGAATTGACCGAGGGCCAGCTGCAGCTCACCAGCGGCAAGCGCGTGAGCCGCGCCAGCGACGACCCCACCGCGGCCGCCCGCGCCGAGCGTGCGCGGGCGCTCGAGCAGCGCAGCACGGCCAGCCAGCGTGCCGTGGAGGCCAGCCGCAACGCCATGCAGCTCGCCGAGGGCGCGCTGGGCGATGCCACCGAACTGCTGCAGCAGGCCCGCGAGACCCTGGTCTCGGCCGGCAATGCCTCCTACAGCGATGCCGAGCGGCGCACGCTGGCCCAGAGCCTGCAGGCGATCCGAAATCAATTGTTCGCCGTGGCCAACCGGCCCGATGGCGCCGGTGGCTACCTGTTCGCCGGGCAGGGCTCCAGCAGCCCGCCCTTCATCGATGCCGCCGGCGGCGTCCAGTTCGCGGGCACTGCGGGCCAGAGCGAGGCCGCCTCCGGCGAGAGCCTGCCGACCACTCTCGACGGACAGGCCGGATGGCTGCAGGCGCGCAGCGGCAACGGCGTCTTCGTCACCAGCCCGGGCTCGCCGCAGGCGGGTGCCGCGTGGATCGATCCCGGGCGTGTCACCGATCCTTCGGCCTTGACAGGCGATGACTACTCGCTGACGTTCTCCGTGGTGGGTGGGGTGACCACCTACAGCATTTCCGGCACGGCCGGCGGCGCGATTCAGTCGGGCACGCCCTATGTCAGCGGCCAGGCGATCAGCTTCGAGGGCCTGTCCTTCAGCATCCGCGGCGCGCCGGCGGACGGGGATGCGTTCACGGTCGAGCCCTCCACCTCAGACCTGAGCGTGTTCACGGTGCTCGATGAGGCTGTGGCCGCACTCGAAACCCCGCTCCAGAACAATGGCCGAGTGACCCAGTCGGTCGCGGTGGGCATCCGCGACATCGACGCCTCGCTGGGCCGCCTCATCGAGCAGCGGGCCCAGGCGGGAGAGACCCTCAAGCTCATCGATGGCGTCGAAGGCCGGCTCTCGGCCCTCAAGCTCGGTGCCCAGACCGAACAGTCAGCGGCCGAGGATCTCGACATGGTCGAGGCCTTCTCTCGGTTCCAGGCCCAGCAGACCGGCTACGATGCCGCTCTGAAATCCTATTCCATGGTGCAGAGGATGTCGCTCTTCCAGTATCTCGGAGGGTGATGCCCGAGCCGATCCGGGAGACCCTCTTGAGCGACAGCATCCTCAGCCAGGTGGCGCTGAGTTATTCCCCCATGATCGACCGCCAGCGCGTGGTGACCGCCACGCGGCTGACGGTATTCCAGCTCGTGCCCGGCGCCCCGCTCGATGCGGCGGCGCTGCTGGCCGAGGTGGCCACCGTCTGGCCCGAAGACGGGGGCCGGGTCTCGTTGAATGTCCTGAGCGAGACACTGCTGGCAGACCTGCTCCGGGCCCAGCCCAGCGCCAACGTGATGATCGAGCTGCCCGCTTTCATCGCCTGCGACGCCGCCCAGTCCGCGGCCATCATCGCGCTGCACGAGAGAGGCAACACCCTGCTGATCAAGGGCCGGCCGCTGCGCGAGGTGCCCCGCGAGGTGCTGCCCTGTTTCACGCATTCCATCATCGACCTGTCTGACGACCGGCGCCTCCAGGCCCCGGCACCGGCTGCCGGCGTGACCCGCAGCATCGGCCAGATCCAGTCGGGCGTGTCCCGCCTCGACGATATGGAGGCGAGCTTCCAGCGCGGTGCCGTGGCCGTGCTGGGCTGGCCGATGGACGAGGTCCTGACGTCGCCCTCGGGCAAGGGCCGGAACAGCGCCTCGGACCTGCAAGTGATCCTGGAGTTGATCCAGCGGGTCGACCAGGCCGAACCCATCGAGAAGCTCGATGAGACGCTGCGGCGCGACCCCACGCTCGCCTTCAAGCTGCTGCGCTACATCAACTCGCCCGGCTTCGGACTCAGCGTCGAGGTCAGCTCCTTCCACCACGCGATCATGATGCTGGGCTACAGCCGGCTCAAGCGCTGGCTGGCCCTGCTGCTGGCCACGGCCAGCAAGGACATCAATCTGCGGCCCGTGATGTTTGCGGCGGTGCGGCGCGGCATGCTGATGGAGGAGCTTGTGCGTCCACTGGGCGACGAGGAGATGCGCAACGAGCTCTTCATCTGCGGCGTGTTCTCGCTGCTGGACCGCATGTTCGGGCAGCCCTTCGCCGATTTGCTGGGCTCCCTGCCGGTGCCAGCGCGGGTGTACCAGGCCCTGGCCGAGGGCGCGGGCCCCTACGCACCCTACTGCGCCCTGGCGCAGGCGGTGGAAGGCGATGCCCTTGACCCGATCCGCGAGGCCAGCGATCACCTGATGATCGGCCCGGCCGAGGTCAACCGGGCCTTGTTGAGCTCGCTGGCCCAGGCGGCCCGGTTGGAAGCGGGCTGAAGCGGGCCGGGGCGGGCTCTGGCGGGTCGGCCTGCAGCAGTTCGTGGGTCACGCCCACCACCACCCCGGTGGATTTGACCGCCCGGGTGCGCCTTCGGTTTGCGCATGCTCAGCCTTGCGGTCGCCCGCCCATGCGACCCTGTGATTCCGCTGCTGTCCAGAAGAGTCCGCCCATGTCACACCACGCCAAAGGCACCCGCCTGCACCCCATTGGCGCGCCGCTGCGGGGCCGCGGCGTGATGGTCGAGCGGGAGCATGATGCCTACCGGGAGCGGCTCAAGCTGGCCGAGCCGGCCCTGTGTCCGGAGTGCCGTGCGGTGTTCCAGGAAGGCCGCTGGCAGTGGAAGGCGGCGCCAGCCGGGGCCTATGAGCACCTGTGTCCTGCCTGCCGCCGCATCCGCGACCATTTCCCGGCGGGCTTCGTGACGCTGGAGGGCGAGTTCTTCCGCGCGCACCGCCAAGAGCTGATGCAGTGCGTGCAGGCCCATGCCGACCATGCCCGCGCCGAGCACCCGCTCCAGCGGCTCATGGACATCGAGGAGCGTGGGGAGGGCGTGCTCATCACCACCACCGAGACCCATCTCGCCCGCGGCATCGGCGAGGCCCTGCACCACGCCTACCGGGGCGAGCTGCGCTTCAACCATGAGCGCGGGCAGACCCTGCTGAGGGTGCACTGGCGGCGGTGATACCCGTCAGCGGGGATTTTTCCCCCGGCGACCCTGGCTTGAGGGGCGGATGAATCAGATGAAGCGGTGCTTGCCGAAGCTCACCCGCTTGGCCTGGCGGCCCTGGGAGGCGACTTCGGGAATGAACTGGGCGGTCCAGCCGAGCTGGAGATGCTCGAAGGGCGTGTCTGCCAG
The DNA here is from genome assembly GCA_903889735.1 of uncultured Methylibium sp. Taxonomy (GTDB): domain Bacteria; phylum Pseudomonadota; class Gammaproteobacteria; order Burkholderiales; family Burkholderiaceae_C; genus Methylibium. Next base: position 2,906 of record CAISYQ010000131.1, on the reverse strand, counting down.
GTTTTCCCCGTCGAAGTAGTACTCGTCGCCCGCCGGCGTGCGGATGAAGCCGCGGCGCAGATCCGCGTCGAGGCGGACGATCTCGCCGCGCAGCGGCAGCGGGTGCTGCTTCTCCAGGCCACGGGTGCGGCGCACGGTGTCCTCGAGCTGCCGCTTCATGCGGTCGAAGGCGTCGCGCAGCGCCACGTACACATCCTCGTCCTGCACCCGGTCCACCGTCAACTCGTGGCCGGGCAGCGTGAGGTGGATGCGCACCGCGAAGGGTCGTCCCTGGTGCTGGTGCTTCTGGCTCAGCTCAATCTCCACCCGGCACGACATGATGTCGGGCGAGAACTGATCGAGCTTGGCCGCCTTGTCGCGGGCGGCCGCCTCGACGGCCTCCGAAGCCTCCATCCCGAGGAACACGATGTGAAGGGGCAGCTTCATGGCTATCGTCTCCGGTCCCATTCCAAGCAGTTCACTCTAGGCCTGGGGCCGCGCTCGGGATTGCGCGGAGTCAACGGGGGGAGGCAGCCGCCGGGGAGGTTCCGCGATGTAGGACAATGAGAAAACACAGGAAGCTTGTCCTAGAAGCCCATGCAGGAACACGCTATCCGGAGAGCTTGCGGTCCAACTTTTCCTCGTCCCAAGCTTCCAGGATGCGAGTGTCGACACCCTTGCAGGCGTTTGCCCGTCCCACCCGGCCCAGGGTGGTCTGTTTGTCCCGCAGCATGAGGCCGAACCGATGAATTCGCCAGAAGCCCGCCTGGAGCATTGCCTGCGCCCATGAGCCCGCCCGACCGCCTCGTCCAAGAGTCGTCCGATCCGAAGCAGCTTCTGCTCGTCGATGACGACCCGCTGAACCTGCTGCTGACCGCGACGGCCTTGCGCGAGCGTGGCTTTCTGGTGACCGAGGTCTACGGTGGGGAGCCGGCGCTGGAGCTGCTGGCCGGATGGGTGCCTGACATGGTCCTGCTCGACGCGCTGATGCCCGGGATGGACGGCTTCACCACCTGCCAGCGGCTGCGCAAGACGCCCGGCCTGGAGCGCCTGCCGGTGCTGATGCTGACCGGCCTCGACGACGATGCCTCCATCAAGCGCGCCTACGACTGTGGCGCCACCGACTTCTTCGTCAAATCCAACCGGTGGAGCCTGCTGGAGATGCGGCTGCATCACATGCTGCGCGCCTCGCGCATGCTCACCGAGCTCGAGCGCAGCAAGGGCAAGCTGGCCCGTGCGCAGGACATCGCGCGCATGGGCAGTTTCGAGTGGCACCGCGATTCCGGGGACCTGGTCCTCTCGCCAGAGTGCCTGCGTGTCTTTGGTCTGGGACCGAATGAAACGCGAAGCTGGCGTCAGCTGGTGCGTATGGTGGCGCGCGATCGCCGATCCTCCTTGATTGCCCGGCTGCGCGATGGCCTGCAGTTCGCGACGCCGCTCACGGCCGATGTCGCGCTGCAGTTGCAGGACGGGCGGCTCCGCACCGTGCGGGTGGAAGCCGAGCCGCTGCTGAACAAACAGGACAGCCTGAGTGGGTACAGCGGGATCGTGCAGGACGTCACCGAACGGCGTGTCGCCGAAGACAAGATCCGCCACCTCGCCAATTTCGACACCCTGACCGGCCTGCCCAACCGCCGCAACCTGATCTGGCGGGCCGAACGTGCGGTGGAGCAGGCTGTGCGCATGGAGCACCAGGTCGGGTTGATGCTCATCGACCTGGACCGGTTCAAGGAGATCAACGACACCCTCGGCCATGGCGCAGGCGACCAGGCCCTGATCGAGGTCGCACGCCGGCTGCGCTCCTGCGTGCGCCACTCCGACGATGTGGTCGAGACCTCAGCCGAGTCGCTCGGATCGCGTACCCACCGTCAGCTCGAGGCCGTCGGTCGTCTGGGCGGCGATGAATTCGTGGCGCTGCTGCCCGAGGTCGGCTCCGAGCAGGACGTGGAGCGGGTTGCCCAGCGGGTGCTGGACGTGATGCGCGAGCCCATCGTCATCGAGGGCAAGGATTACTTCATCACCGCGAGCGTGGGCGTGTCGCTGTTCCCGCGTGACGGCGCCACGGTGGCCGAGGTGCTCGGCAGCGCCGATGCGGCCATGTACAACGCCAAGGATGCGGGGCGCAACGCCTACTCGGTCTACCGGCCCCAGCTGTCCGGCGAGGGGCGCAAGCGTCTGGAGCTCCAGAGCGCGCTGCACAAGGCGATCGACCGTGGCGAGATGGTGCTGCACTACCAGCCCAAGATCGACCTGCACACCGGCCGCATGGCGGGCGTGGAGGCGCTGATGCGCTGGCAGCGCGGCGGTGTACTGGTGCCGCCGAATGATTTCATCCCGCTGGCCGAGGAGTCGGGCCTCATCGTGCCCATGAGCGAGTGGCTGATCAATGAGGCCGCCCGCCAGGGGGGCGCCTGGGAGCGGGTGGGTTTCCACCCCACGATCGCCGTCAACCTGCCCAGCCGCTTCTTCGAGCGCACCGACCTCGTGGCCCTGATCCAGGGCGCTGCAGCCCGGCACGGCGCGACCCGCTGTGGCATCGAGCTCGAGATCACCGAGAGCAGCCTGATGAAGCAGCTCAAGAACAGTCCCACCCTGCACCGCCTGAGCGAGGCCGGAATCGAGATCGCGATCGATGACTTCGGTACTGGCTACTCCTCGCTCGCCTACCTCACGGCCTTGCCCCTGAGCGAGCTCAAGATCGACCGCAGCTTCATTGGTGATCTGGGCACCACGCCGCAGAGCTCGGCGGTGGTCACGGCCATCATTGCGTTGGCCACCGCGCTCGGGTTTCGGGTGGTGGCCGAGGGCGTGGAAGACCTGTCTCAGATGAAGGAGCTCTACCGGCTCGGTTGCCACCTGATGCAGGGTTACCTCTTCAGCCGGCCCTTGCCGGCCGATGAGCTCTACCAATGGCACCAGCAGGTCCT
>CAISYQ010000130.1 GCA_903889735.1 uncultured Methylibium sp. | reverse complement strand
CGATCCATTGCCGATAGGGCTTGGCGAAGGCGAACTGGTTCTTCAGCTCCTCGTCATCGACGATGCGGCCCTGCTCGAAGTCGATCAGGAACATCTTGCCCGGCTGCAGCCGCCACTTGCGCACGATGCGGTTCTGCGGGATGGGCAGCACGCCAGACTCGGAGGCCATCACCACCAGGTCATCGTCAGTCACGCAGTAGCGTGCAGGGCGCAGCCCGTTGCGGTCCAGCGTGGCGCCGATCTGCTTGCCGTCGGTGAACACCATCGCGGCCGGGCCGTCCCAGGGCTCGAGCATGGCGGCGTGGTATTCGTAGAAGGCGCGGCGGCGCTCGTCCATCGTCGCGTGCTGTTCCCAGGCCTCGGGGATCATCATCATGGCCGCATGGGCCAGCGGGTAGCCGCTCATCGTGAGCAGCTCCAGCGCGTTGTCGAAGGTGGCGGTGTCGCTCTGGCCCTCGAAGCTGATGGGGTAGAGCTTCTTCAGGTCATCGCCCAGCACGGGTGACTTCATCACGCCCTCGCGGGCCCGCATCCAGTTGAAGTTGCCCTTGACGGTGTTGATCTCGCCGTTGTGGGCCACCATGCGGTAGGGGTGGGCCAGCGGCCACTCGGGGAAGGTGTTGGTCGAGAAGCGCTGGTGGACCAGCGCCAGCGCCGAGACGGCCCGCGCATCGCCGAGGTCCTTGAAGTAGGTGCCCACCTGATCGGCCAGGAGCAGGCCCTTGTAGATGATGGTGCGGCAGCTCATGCTGGGCACGTAGTACTCGTGGCTGTGGGTCAGCCGCAGCTTCTGGATGGCGCTCGACGCCGTCTTGCGGATCACGTAGAGCTTGCGCTCCAGCGCATCGGGCACGATCACGTCGGTGCCACGGCCGATGAAGACCTGGCGGATCACCGGCTCCTTGGCCCTCACCGTGGGCGACATCGGCATCTCGCGGTCCACCGGCACGTCACGCCAGCCCAGCAGCACCTGCCCCTCCAGGCGGATGGCGCGCTCCAGCTCCTGCTCGCAGGCCAAGCGCGAGGCATGTTCCTTGGGCAGGAAGACCATGCCCACGCCGTACTCGCCCGGCGCCGGCAGCTCCACGCCCTGCAGCGCCATCTCGACGCGGAAGTACTCATCGGGGATCTGGATCAGGATGCCTGCGCCGTCGCCCATCAGCTTGTCGGCACCCACCGCGCCGCGGTGGTCGAGGTTCTCGAGGATCTTCAGGCCCTGGCGGACGATGTCGTGGGTCTTGGTGCCCTTGATGTGGGCCACGAAGCCCACGCCGCAGGCATCGTGCTCCTGGCCGGGATCGTAGAGGCCGTGCCGCTGGAGGTCGGCCACGGCCGCGGCGGTCGGATCAGCGGCCGGGCGGGCGATCGCAGGGGCGATGGCGGGGGCCAACGGTTGGGCGGACGAGTGGGGGGTGGGTGCGGTCACGGAACACTCCTGGCATCAAGGCTGCGCCAAGATTACTGCACCGCAGCAGACCTGACAATCGCAAATAAATGGGGTCAGGTGAATATTAAAAATTCACAACACAACACCTGTTTTTATTGGGGACAGATTTAATTCTTCACGGCAAAAGCAGGCTTCGGCGGGGACGGCCGCGCGGCCGGGGCTGGGTCGGACGGTCAGCGACACCCGCCAGCGCTTCGGCAAAGGCCGCACTGCCCACCGGCCAGCCACCGCGAAGCGCCGATTCGAAGGCATGCATTTCCTGTGCCGAGAGACCCTCGCGCAAGAGACCCAGGTAGGCCGCCTCCCGGTCGAAGGGGGTGTTCCCGAGCGCCCAGTAGACGTCGGGCGCCTGAAAGAGGGCGTCGCGCAGGCCGCCGACATGGACCACCCAACTGGACACACTGGCAACGTTGGAACTGCCGGAGCTGCCGCGCTCGGCCGCCTCGGCGGGATCCGGCCCCGCCAGGAGATCCACATGCACCATGCCGCGCAGCAACCAAGGTCCCGGCTCGATCACCGCGGCGCGAAAGCGCCCCTCCCAGAGGCTGCCCCGGCGCTCATGGCGGCGGTTGAAGGCCGCCGCATGCCGCCGGGCCAGGGCCTGCATCATGAGGCTGAGGCTCTTTCCCGAAGCGGCCGTTGCGACCAGGTCCAGGCGACTCTCCTGCACGCTCCACCCCTGCAGCGACACCCGCTGCACCGCGGCCGATTCGCGCAGCAAACCCAGCAGTCCCTGGCGGTCGGTCGCATCGCGCAACATCGCCTGCCCATGCTGGGCACGCAGGCTGATCAGGTGCGGCAGGCCGTCGATCAGCAAACGCGGCAGGCGGGCCATGGCGCTCAGGGTCCGTTCGGGGTTACGCGGCGGCGGGAGCCAGCCTCGGCAAAACAGCAATGGACCGTGGGCCGCCGCGCCCGCGCCGAACGCCCCCTCACCGCCGCCAGCAGCTGCTGGTGGACGGCGTGGTGACCCCCGTCTGGCTCAGGGTCATGGTGCCGCAGGTGTCGGAGGCCTGGCTGCCGGTGGGCACGGCCTGGAGCACATAAGTCGTCTGCGTCTTGCTCTGCAGCGAGACGTTGTAATGAACCGTGGTGCTCGCCTTGGGTGCCGTGGCCAGCCCGGTGGGCAATGCCACGGCCGTACCCGCCAGATTCTGGTCGTAGCGTTGGTTCTCGGTGGCAAAACGCTCCATGAACTGCGAGGCCTCCAGCAGCACCGCCTGGGCCTCGGCCCGCCGGCCCTTGCGGACCTGGTCCACATAAGAGGGATAGGCCACCGCGGCCAGGATGGCGACGACCGCCACCGCGATCATCAGCTCGATCAGCGTGAACCCGGCCGATCCCCCGACCACCACCGGGGTCTGGTTCCGGCGAATCCACATCCTCAAGCTCATGGCCTCATCACCTCTCGCCAATTGATACGGCGGGAGCCTACCAGTGTCTGCGCTGGGGCCGTCACCAGGGTCCCGCCCGAGGAGCGGGTCACGGTGGTCACGCTGCCATCGACGGCGGTGGTCTTCACGGTCTCGGTGCCGTTGCCGTTGTCGGTGTAGACGATGGTGACCTTCTTGCCATCGGAGTAGGTCAGGGTGGTGGTGGTCACATTGTTCGTGACGGTTGTCGCTGAGCTGGTCAGCGTGGTCCCAGCCGATCCGCCAACCCCGAAGCTGCCGTCACTGGGATCGGTGGAGCCGGCCGCTTTGGTGGAGGTGGCTTTTGTGGATCCGGCCGTGTCCTCGGGCGGGTTGGCCACCCAGCCGCCGACGCCGTAGCACTTGCCGTTTGGGTGGTGCCAGAAAGCGGTGTACTCCGCCAGCACATAGGTGGTGAAGTCGGCTGCCTTGACCCGCCAGCCGTATCTGGCACCGCCGACCGTGTGGTT
>CAISYQ010000129.1 GCA_903889735.1 uncultured Methylibium sp. | reverse complement strand
CCCGATGGTTTACCTGGCATGACATGACACGATCTGGCTTGATTCCCGACCAGGCGACGCCCTCGAAGCCGATCGTGATCGCCTGCGCGGCGCCTGCGCCGGCCTCGCTGGTGACGGGGTTGCAGCGATGAGCGTCCTGCAGGTCACCCGCGATGCGGGTCTGGTGCGGCTGCGGCTGAACCGCCCCGAGGCGCTGAACGCCCTCGACGCCGAAATGGCCGAGGCCATGCTCGCGGCCTGCCGCGACATCGCGGCCGACCCCTCCGTGCGGGCGGTGCTGATCAGCGGCGAGGGCCGGGCCTTCGCGGCGGGTGGCGATCTGTCGCAGATGCGCGCCTCGCCAGTGGAGGCGGCCGACCGCCTGATCACGCCGCTGCACGAGGCGCTGCGCCTGCTGGGGCAGATCGATGCGCCGGTGCTGGCCAGCCTGCAGGGCGCGGTGGCGGGCGCCGGGCTCAGCCTGGCGGCTTCCGCCGACCTTGCCATCGCGGCCGAGGGGACCAAGTTCAACCTCGCCTACGCCAACATCGGCGCGAGCTGTGATGTGGGCGCGAGCTGGTCGCTGCCCCGGCTGGTGGGCCTGCGCCGCGCGCTCGAGATCGCCCTGATGGGCGAGAGCTTCGATGCCCGCCGGGCGCTCGAGATCGGCCTCGTCAACCGGGTGGTCGCCCGCGAGGACCTGGAGGCGGAGTCCGAGGCGCTGGCGCGCCGCCTGGCCGAGGGGCCGACCCAGGCCTACGGCCGCATGCGCCGCCTGATGCGGACCAGCTTCGACCGCAGCTACCCGGAGCAGCTCGAGGCCGAGCGCGAGGCCTTCCTGGCCAGTGCCGCGACCGCCGACTTCCAGGAGGGGCTCGCCGCTTTCTTCGAGCGTCGGCCGGCCCGATTCCAGGGCGCCTGAGCCCCGCCCAAGACGAAGCGGGCCTGCGACACTCGAGACATTGCACCAAGCCCTTATCAATATGAACGCCACGCCCGCTGACCACGCCCCCGGCGCCGTCCACACCACCAGTTCGAGCGCCTCGCGCCAGACGATCGGTGACCTGCTGCGCCGCAGCCGCCTGCGTCATCCGCAGAAGATCGCCGTGCGCTGCGGCAGCACCAGCTGGACCTACACCGAGTTCGACGACATCTGCAACCGCCTGGCCGCCGGTCTGGCGGGGCGCGGCGTGGTCGCCGGCGACCGCGTGGCCGTGCTGGCGCGCAACTCCCACGCCTTTGCGGCGCTGCGCTTCGCGGTGGCGCGTCTCGGCGCGGTGCTGGTGCCGATCAACTTCATGCTCAGTGCCGACGAGGCCCGCTACATCCTCGACCACTCCGGCGCCGAACTGCTCTGCACCGACAGCGGCCTGACCACGTTGGCGCGCTCCGCCAGCACCGGCACGGCGGTGCGCGAGATGGTCTGGATGCCCGGCGAGGACGACAGCACACCCGAGGCCGGGCTGACGAGCTTCGACAGCCTGCTGCAGGCCGGCGATCAACCGCCCGCCGCCGCGCTGCACGGCGCCATGCTCGCCCAGATCATCTACACCAGCGGCACCGAATCCCGGCCCAAGGGCGCCATGCTGACGCACGAGGCGGTGATCGCCGAGTACGTGAGCTGCATCGTCGATGCCGAGATCGCCGAGACCGACCTGATCCTGCACGCGCTGCCGCTCTACCACTGCGCGCAGCTCGATGTGTTCTTCGGCCCCGCCATCTACGTGGGCGCCACCAACCTGATCACCGGCAAGCCGACGGCCGACAACCTGCTGGCGCTGATGTCGCGCGACCGCATCACCTCCTTCTTCGCGCCGCCCACCGTGTGGATCGCCCTGCTGCGCGCGCCTCAGTTCGACGCGACCGACCTGTCGGCGCTGCACAAGGGCTATTACGGCGCGTCGATCATGCCGGTCGAGGTGCTGAAGGAATTGCAGCGCCGCCTGCCCCAGGTGCGGCTGTGGAACCTCTACGGCCAGACCGAGATCGCGCCGCTGGCCACCGTGCTCAAGCCCGAGGACCAGCTGCGCAAGGCCGGCTCGGCCGGCCGGCCGACGCTCAACGTCGAGACCCGGGTGGTCGACGACGCCATGAACGATGTCGCGCCGGGGCAGATCGGCGAGATCGTCCACCGTTCGCCGCAGCTGCTGACCGGCTACTTCCGTGATGAGGAGCGCACGGCGGCGGCCTTCGAGGGCGGCTGGTTCCACAGCGGTGACCTGGCCATCCTCGACGACGAGGGCTACATCACGGTGGTCGACCGCAAGAAGGACATGATCAAGACCGGCGGCGAGAACGTGGCCAGCCGCGAGGTCGAGGAGGCCCTCTATGCCCTGGAGGGCGTGTCGGAGGTGGCCGTGATCGGCCTGCCACACCCGGTGTGGATCGAGGCGGTGACGGCGGTGATCGTGCCCAAGGCCGGCTACACGCTGACCGAGGAGGCCGTGATCGCCTTCTGCCGCCAGCGCCTGGCGGGCTTCAAGGCGCCCAAGACCGTGATCCTGACCGACGCCCTGCCCAAGAACCCGAGCGGCAAGTTGCTCAAGCGCGAGCTGCGTCTGCGCTATCAATCAACCCCCTGAGCGGGCCTCTGGCCTCGCGCTGAATTTTCGAGTGTCAATGCCGGTCCGCTGAAGACCGGCCATCCATGGAGAGAGTGATGAAGGTTTACAACGTTGCAATTCTGGGTACGGGTTTCGGTGGCATCTGCACGGCGCTGCGCCTGCGCGAGGAAGGTGAAACCGATTTCCTCATGCTGGAAAAGGCGGCCAGCGTCGGCGGCACCTGGCGCGACAACACCTACCCTGGCGCGGCCTGCGATGTGAAGTCGCACCTCTACTGGCCGTCCTTCGCCGAGAAGCCGGACTGGACCAAGGCCTACTGCGACCAGCCCGAGATCCTGCGTAACATCGAGCTGATGGTCGAGCGGCACAAGCTGGCGCCTCACGTCCGCTTCAACACCGAGGTCATCGACGCCAGCTGGGACGAGGCCGCACTCCTGTGGCGCATCCGCACCTCCACCAACGAGATCATCTCGGCGCGCAACTTCTTCGCCGCCTGGGGTCAGCTCAACCGCCCAAGCTTCGCCGGCATCGAAGGCCGTGGCAACTTCAAGGGCGTGCAGTTCCACTCGGCACGCTGGAACCACGAGGTTTCCCTCGAAGGCAAGCGCGTGGCCTGCATCGGCGTGGGCCCGAGCGCGGCGCAGTTCATCCCGGAACTGGCCCGCCAGGCCGGCCACCTCACGGTGTTCCAGCGCTCGCCCAACTACGTGGTGCCGCGCCTCGACCGGCCCTACACCGACCATGAGCAGCGTGTCTTCAATGCCATCCCGGCGTCCCGCGACGCCAGCCGCCAGGCGATCTTCGAGGACCACGAGAGCTGGTACGACGCCATGCGCCAGAACACGGCCAAGGCGGCCGAGTTCACCGCGGTCGCCCGCATCCAGCTCGAGTCCCAGGTGGCCGACCCGGTGCTGCGCGAGAAGCTCTGGCCCGACTACCCCATCGGCTGCAAGCGCATCATCATCGCGGACGATTTCTACCCCGCGCTGGTGCGCCCGAACGTGACCGTCGAGACCACCCTGGTCGAGGGTCTGGAGGAGAAGGGCATCCGCACGAAGGATGGCCAGCTGCACGAGTTCGACGTCATCGTCTATGGCACCGGCTACGAGACCCACACCCTGCTCGGCGTGTCCGACATCAAGGGCCGTGGCGGCAAGTCGCTGCGCGAGACCTGGAACCCCGTGCCCGAGGCCTACCTGGGCATCAACGTCAGCGGCTTCCCCAACTTCTACATCCTCTACGGCCCCAACACCAACCTGGGCCACAACTCCATCCTCAACATGATCGAGGCCCAGGTCAGCTACTCGCTCAAGGGGCTGAAGGCGGCGCGCGAGCATGGCGTTCAGGCGCTTGACGTCAAGCCCGCGGTGATGGCGGAGTTCAACCGCCAGCTGCAGAAGGACATGGAGGGCACCTCCTGGGCCGGCTCCTGCACCAGCTGGTACAAGCATGCGGATGGCCGCATCAGCAACAACTGGTCGGGCAATGTCATCCAGTACCGCGAGCGCACGGCCGACTTCAAGATCGACGAGTACGAGCAGATCCGCCAGGCCGAACCGGCCACCGCCTGAGGCAGCCGCGGGCCCGGGCCGGCGCGGGAACGTCGGCTCGGACCCTCGGGGCCGCAGGGCGTGAAGCGCCCGCGGCCCATCCCGATCCAACCGCCCGTTCATGGAGACCCGCATGATCGACAACGAGTACTACTCCCAGGCCGTGCACGGCCCCTACGAGACCTTCAACATCGGCGACCTCGCCCTGGAGGAGGGCGGCACCATCCGCAACTGCCAGATCGCCTACGCGACCTTCGGCAAGCTCTCGCCGGCCAAGGACAACGCCATCCTGGTGACCACCTGGTTCTCCGGGACCAGCAAGATCATGGAGCAGGCCTACATCGGGCCGGGCCGGGCGCTGGACCCCGAAAAGTACTTCATCGTCATCGCCAACCAGATCGGCAACGGCCTGTCGACCTCGCCGCACAACACCGCCTGGCCGCTGGGCATGGCCAGTTTCCCGAAGGTGCGCATCGGCGACGACGTGGTCGCGCAGCAGCGCCTGCTGAAGAAGAAGTTCGGCATCGACACCCTCGCCCTGGTGACCGGCGGCTCGATGGGCGCGCAGCAAACCTACGAGTGGGCGGTGCGCTTCCCCAAGGCGGTCAAGCGGGCTGCGCCGATCGCGGGCACCGCCCGGACCACGCCGCATGACGCCATCTTCTCGCAGGCGGTGGCCGACGCCATCACCTCCGACCCCGCCTGGGCCGGCGGCTGGTACGAGCAGCCGCACGCGGTGCGCGAGGGCCTCAGCCGCCACTCCCGGATGTGGGCGCTGATGGGCTTCAGCACCGAGTTCTTCAAGCAGGAACTGTGGCGCCCGATCGGCTTCTCGTCGGTCGCGGACTTCCAGCTCAATTTCCTCGATGCAACCTTCCTGCCCATGGATCCCAACGATCTGTTGTGCATGGCCTGGAAGTGGCGGCATGCCGATGTCAGCCGCCACACCGGCGGCGACCTGGCCAAGGCGCTCGGCCGCATCAAGGCGCGCACCCTGGTCATGCCGATCAGCAGCGACATGTTCTTCCCGCCGGCCGACTGCGCCGACGAGCAGAAGTTGATCCCGAAGTCCGAGCTGTTGGTGCTGGAGAGCCTCTGGGGCCACATCGCACTCTTCGGGCTGGATGCTGGCTACAACCAGCAGATCGACACCGCGCTCAAGCGCCTGCTGGCTTCCGCGGCCTGAAATCCCGCCCAACGCTGCCGCAGTCCCTACCCAGCGGGGTGGTGACGCGGTGCGGCAGGCGCAGTCCAATCGCATGAAATCACCCACCGACGAGACCTTATGAATCCCAACCAGTCCTCCTCCGTCCGTCAAGTCGATGCCGTTGTCGTGGGCGCCGGTTTCGCAGGCCTGTACATGGTCAAGAAGATGCGTGATGACCTGGGCCTGACAGTCCAGGCCTTCGAGGCCGGCCAGGGCGTCGGCGGCACCTGGTACTGGAACCGCTATCCGGGCGCGCGCGTGGATTCCCAGGCTTACATCTACCAGTACTGGTTCTCGGACGAGCTCCTCGGCGAGTGGGACTGGAGCGAGCGCTTTCCTGCCCAGCCCGAAACCGAGCGCTACCTGAACCACGTGGCCGACAAGTTCGACCTGCGCAAGGACATCCAGTTCGGCACGCGCGTGACCTCAGCCCACTACAACGAGACCGCCCAGCGCTGGACCGTCACGACCGATGGTGGCCAGACCGTCGAGGCCCAGTTCCTGCTGATGGGCTCGGGCGGACTCTCGGCGCCGGTCGTGCCGCCTTTCCGCGGCTACGAGAGCTTCAAGGGCCAGTGCATCCACACCGCCTACTGGCCGAAGGAGGGCGTGGACTTCAAGGGCAAGCGCGTGGGCGTCATCGGCACCGGTGCCACGGGCATCCAGGTCATCCAGACCATCGCCGACCAGGTGGGGCACCTCACCGTGTTCCAGCGCACGCCGAACTACACGATCCCGATGCGCAATCCCAAGTACGACGACGCCAAGCGCGCCGCACTGCGGACCGAATATCCGGTGCTCAAGGAGCGGGTGCACGACACCTTCGCCGGCTTCAACTACGACTTCACCGATCGCAGCTTCTTGGACATCCCCTTCGAGGAGCGCCAGGAGATGCTGCAGAAGCTCTGGGACGACGGCTCGCTGAATTTCTGGATCGGGGGCTTCCGCGAGGTCTTCTTCGACGAGAAGGTCAACGAGGAAGTCTCCAACTTCGTGCGCGACCGCATCCGCGTGCGGATCAACGACCCCCAGGTCGCCGCCAAGCTGGTGCCCAGCGACCACGGCTTCGGCACGCGCCGGGTGCCGCTGGAGAACAAGTACTACGAGGTCTACAACCGCGACAACGTGGAGCTGGTCGACGTCAAGGCCACGCCGATCGATTGCATGACCGAGAAGGGCATCCGGACCTCGGAGGGCGAGTATGAACTGGACATCCTGATCATGGCCACCGGCTTCGATGCCGGCACCGGCGCCTTGACCCGTATCGACATCCGGGGCCGCGACGGCGTTTCGTTGAACGATGCCTGGTCCTCCGGCACCCGCACGACCATGGGCCTGCAGGTGCACGGCTACCCGAACATGTTCATGACCATGGGCCCGTTCTCTCCGGCGGCGGCCTTCTGCAATGTACCGACCTGCCTGCAGCAGCAGATCGACTGGATCACCGACTGCATGCAGTTCGTGCGCGATCAGGGCCGGCAGGCCGTCGAGGCCACCGCCGAGGCGGAGACCAACTGGATCGCCCACCACGACGAGGTCGCCCAGATGACCCTGGTCCACAAGACCGGCACATCCTGGTACATGGGCGCCAACATCGAGGGCAAGGAGCGTCGACTGATCCCCTACGCCGGCGGCGCCAACACCTACCGCAAGGCCTGCGACGACGTCAAGGCGCGCGGCTTCGAGGGCTTCGCGCTGTCCTGAGCAAGGGGCCGCCCAGCGCGGGTGGCCCGTTTCCTCTCAGGGAGTCAGGTGGATGGGGGGCAGGGGCGTGACCCCTGCAGCCCGGTGATCGCCTTTCAGGCGATGTGGCCCGGCTCCAGGGGTGGGGCTAAGGCGCCCCCACCGCGAGCACCACATTGCCGATGACCCGGCCCTGCTCAACCAGCTCATGCGCCT
>CAISYQ010000128.1 GCA_903889735.1 uncultured Methylibium sp. | reverse complement strand
GTGTCGCACTTCATGATGCCGCCAAAAATGTTGACCAGAATGGCCTTGACCTTGGTGTTCTTCAACATAATTTTGAAGGCTTCGGTCACCTTCTCCGGGGTGGCGCCGCCGCCCACGTCCAGGAAGTTGGCCGGCTCGCCGCCGAACAGCTTGATGGTGTCCATCGTCGCCATCGCCAGGCCCGCACCGTTGACGAGGCAGCCGATGTTGCCCTCGAGCTGGATGTAGGCGAGGTCGAACTTGCTGGCCTCGATCTCGGCCGGGTCTTCCTCGTCGAGGTCGCGGCAGGCCACGATCTCGGGGTGGCGGTACAGCGCGTTGCTGTCGAAATTGAACTTGGCGTCCAGCGCCTTGATCGTGCCGCCCCCTTCCAGGATGAGCGGATTGATCTCGGCCAGGCTCGAGTCGGTGTCCATGTAGCAGGCGTAGAGCTTCTTGAGGACATCCACCGCCTGGGCCTGGCTCGCCTCGGGCACGCCAATGCCGCGCGCGAGCTCCAGGCCCTGGGCGTCGCTCATGCCGGCGAGCGGGTCGATGAAGACCTTGAGGATCTTCTCCGGCGTGCTGTGGGCGACCTCCTCGATGTCCATGCCGCCCTCGGAGCTGGCCATCATCGCGACCTTCTGGGTGGCGCGGTCGGTCACGGCGGCGACGTAGTACTCCTTCTTGATGTCCGCGCCTTCCTCGATCAGCAGACGGCGCACCTTCTGTCCGGCCGGGCCGGTCTGGTGGGTGACGAGCTGCATGCCGAGGATCTCGGTGGCGAGCTGGCGGACCTCGTCGATCGAGCGGGCGAGCTTGACGCCACCGCCCTTGCCGCGACCGCCGGCGTGGATCTGCGCCTTGACCACCCAGACCGGGCCGCCCAATTTCTGGGCTGCCTCGACGGCCTCCTGCACGGTGAACGCGGGGTAGCCGCGCGGGACCGGCACGCCGAACTGGCGCAGGATCTCCTTGCCTTGGTACTCGTGAATCTTCATGGGCTGGCTCTGTGGGTCGGGGAAATGGGGCTGGGGACGGTCCCCGGCCTGCGGATCAGGCGGTAGCGCCCGGATTGTGCGGCGGCTCGGGACGGAACCAGCGCGGGTAATGAAGTCGCACGACCTCGCCGCTGCGCTTGAGGGCGTGGCAGCGGTCGATCTGGAAGGGCGGCTGGTCGGGGCCGGCGTCGGTGGCAGGCGTGCCCGCGGTGACGTCGATCACCTCGCCGGCGAAGGCCTGGATCACGGCGGTGGGCAGCACCTGGGCGAGCTCGGTGAGGTGGGTGCAGCCCTGGGCGCCCCCCAGCCGTTCACGGAGCGCCTGGCGAAAGCCCTGTCTCAGGTTGAGCCCGACGAGGCGTGAGTAGGCGTCGCCCGGTTCTGTACCGCCAGCCTGGCCGTGGACATCGCAGATGCCCGCATAGGGCATCCACCGGCTCTCGGATCCGGCCTCGAGGATGTCCATGCGGGTGTCGATGACCAGCCTCAGCCACATCTCGTGCACGGGCGTGCCGGCCGGGCGCAGCCCGCTGGGCAGTTGCAGGTCGCGCGACTTGGTGTCGGCCAGGAGGGCGTCGACTTCCCACAGGCCGTCCGGGCGGGCGAACACCTGCACCTCCATCCGGCGCTGGTGGCGGGGCTGGCGGTCGGGCGCGGCGGGCGGCAGGGCCATGCGGCAGGTTGTTTGGGAAACGCTAAGGCCGGATTGAAGACCGTCTTTGGGGGCGGTCGGACGGAATGGCGGGCTGTCATCAGGGCGGGGAGGGGATTCACCTCCACCGGCCAGCCGGTCGAGATGTTCTAGAAAACCCGTATGCCGGCAAATGACTGTGTCAAATTGGAGTTTAACTGTTGCGATGCAACATCCCGTGATGGTGCTGGCTCAGTCATCACGCCACGAAGCTACTATCGATATTTCATCCAACGAAGCTGACCCGCACATGACGTCTGCCCTCATCTTCATCGACGGCGAAGCCGGCACCACCGGTCTGGGTATCCGCGACCGTTTGGCAGACTTGGCGGGAATTGAGCTCGTCAGCATCGACCCGGCCCGGCGCAAGGATCCCGGCGCCAAGCGCGAGCTGATGGCGGGGGTGGACCTCGTGGTGCTGTGCCTGCATGACGATGCCGCGCGCGAGACCGTGGCCCTGGCCGACAGCCTCCCGGGCGGCGGGCCGCGCATCGTCGATGCCAGCACCGCTCACCGGGTGGCCCCCGGTTGGGTCTACGGTTTTCCCGAGCTGGCGGCGGGGCAGGCCCAGGCCGTGGCGCAGGCGCGCCGCGTGGCCAACCCGGGCTGCTACCCAACCGGCGCCATCGCCCTGTTGCGCCCCCTGGTGGATGCCGGATTACTACCTACCGATTACCCCCTCGCGGTGCACGCCGTGAGCGGC
>CAISYQ010000127.1 GCA_903889735.1 uncultured Methylibium sp. | reverse complement strand
CGGACCTTGGAGGCCCGGTACTGCGGCATCTCGCCCGGCAGATCGCGGTAGACGCCGCCCGGCCGGAAGTAGGCCGCGTGCATGCGCGCGCCCGACACCGCCTCGTACATGTCGAACAGGTCTTCGCGCTCCCGGAAGCAGTAGATGAAGATGTTCATCGCACCGCAATCCAGCCCGTGGCAGCCCAGCCAGAGCAGGTGGTTGAGCAGCCGCGTGATCTCGGAGAACATCACCCGGATGTACTGGGCGCGCACTGGCACGTCGACACCGAGCAGCTTCTCTATGGCCAGGCAGTAGGCGTGCTCGTTGCACATCATGGAGACGTAGTCGAGACGGTCCATGTAGGGCAGCGACTGGATGTAGGTCTTGCTCTCGGCCAGCTTCTCGGTGGCCCGGTGCAGCAGGCCGATGTGCGGGTCAGCCCGCTGTATCACCTCGCCGTCGAGCTCGAGGATGAGCCGCAGCACCCCGTGCGCTGCCGGGTGCTGCGGGCCGAAATTCAGCGTGTAGTTCTTGATCTCAGCCATGAGAGATTCAGTGCAAGCCGCCGTAGCGGTCTTCGCGGATGATGCGCGGCGTGATCTCGCGCGGCTCGATCGTCACCGGCTGGTAGATCACGCGCCGCTGCTCGGGGTCATAGCGCATCTCCACATGGCCTGTGGTGGGGAAGTCCTTGCGGAAAGGGTGGCCGATGAAGCCGTAATCGGTGAGGATGCGACGCAGATCCTCGTGGCCGTCAAAGACGATGCCGAAGAGGTCGAAGGCCTCGCGCTCGAACCAGTTGGCGGCACCCCACACGGCATTGACCGAGGCCACCATCGGCAGGTCATCCTCAGGACAGAAGACCCGCACGCGCAGGCGCCAGTTGCGGCTGACCGACAGCAGGTGCAGCACCACGGCGAAGCGCGGACCGCCGCTGAACACAGACGGCTCCCCGTCCTTGTAGGTGGAGACGTCGATGCCGCAGAGATCCATCAACTGCTCCATCTGCAACTCGGCGTGATCGCGCAGGAGGGTGCAGACCGACAGGTAGTCGGCCGCGCCGACGGTCAGCGTGAGCTCGCCCCGGTCGCGCACCAGGGACACCATGCGCCCGGCCAGTGCCGCCTCGAGGGCGGGCTGAAGAAGGTCGACCTTGTGATCCATCGTGGGGCCCCTGCGCGTCACGCTCAACGCGCGATCGTGTTCTCGCGGCGAATCTTCGACTGCAGTTGCAGCACGCCGTAGAGCAGCGCCTCGGCCGTGGGCGGGCAGCCGGGCACATAGACATCGACCGGCACGATGCGATCACAGCCGCGCACGACCGAATAACTGTAGTGGTAGTAGCCGCCGCCGTTGGCGCAAGAGCCCATGCTGATGACCCAGCGGGGTTCGGCCATCTGGTCGTAGACGCGGCGCAAGGCCGGGGCCATCTTGTTGCACAGCGTGCCGGCCACGATCATCAGATCGCTCTGACGCGGGCTGGGACGGAACAGCATGCCGAAGCGGTCGATGTCGTAGCGCGCCGCGCCGGCGTGCATCATCTCCACCGCGCAGCAGGCCAGACCGAAGGTCATCGGCCACAGCGAACCGGTCTTGGACCAGTTGATCAACTGGTCGGCCGAGGTGGTGAGAAAACCTTCCTTGAGAACGCCTTCGATGCCCATGTCAGTGCCCGATCATTCCCAGTCCAGGGCGCCTTTTTTCCACTCGTAGACGAAGCCAACAACGAGGATGCCCAAGAAAAGCATCATGGCCCAGAAGCCGGTGGGGCCGATCTCCCGCAGAGACACGGCCCAGGGAAAGAGGAAGGCGATCTCCAAGTCGAACAAGATGAAGAGAATGGCGACCAGGTAATAGCGCACGTCGAAGCGCATGCGGGCGTCCTCAAAAGCCTCGAAGCCGCACTCGTAGGGGGCGTTCTTGTCAGGATCGGGCCGGTGCGGACCCATGATGAACCCGATCACCTGGGGCGCGATGCCGACGGCGGCACCCACAAGGATGAAGAGGATCACTGGGAGGTAGAGCTCGAGATTCATCGCGGCTTGCGGCAGGAGGTTGGCGGATCAGGGACGGCGAACGATCAACTGCGGGCGGTCGGATGACAGGGAGGCTGGTGTGCGTAATTCATGCGTCTGGCAAACGAAGAGCAGGTTCATCCAGGCCACTCCCTGACCCCTGAACCGACTGCCATCGCCCCATTGCAGGCAGCGACCCTTCGCTTCGTGCCGAGCTGCATCCCCTGGATGCAGACGCTCGGTGTGATCTCAAAATCTGGTGCCGTCGGCGAGACTCGAACTCGCACAGCTTTCGCCACTACCCCCTCAAGATAGCGTGTCTACCAATTTCACCACGACGGCTTGATCAAGCAACTCTGGAACCGATGGAACGATGCTCATTCACTGCCTGGATTGCATGAGGATTCGCTCACCAGACAGCTCGAAATTCTAACGCGAAACAAGCTGTTTTCTTGCGCTGCAGCAGACATCTGGGGAGCCTGGACCGTGGTCCTGGAGTCCAACCCCGCCGACGGGTCAGGACCACCCGCCCCCTGCGCTCACTACTGCTTGGGGATCTGCGCAGCCCCTGAGGCGGCGGCCGCCGGCTCGGAGGGAGCTGCCACCGCCGGAGCGCTGCCCGCCGGGAGGGCGCCAGGGATCTGCGCCGCCGGCGTGCTGGGCGATGCCGCCCGCTCCAGGATGCTGGAGCCGCCGCCTGCGCCGCGCAGGTTGCCGAAATAGGCCAGCGCCAGAGTGCAGGCCAGGAAGATCGCTGCGCACACCGCCGTGGAACGAGACAGGAAGTTGGCGCTGCCTGTGGCGCCGAACAGGCTGCCCGACGCACCGCTGCCAAAGGAAGCCCCCATGTCGGCACCCTTGCCGTGTTGGATCAGCACCAGTCCAATCATCACCAGCGCGGCCAACATCTGAACCACGACCACCACCGTCAGCAACCATTGCATTTCATTGACTCCAGAAATCGAACAGGTTCTCGCTCACCGCAGCACACCAGCGCGGCAGATCGCCAGAAAATCCGCGGCTTTCAGCGCCGCGCCGCCAATCAGCCCGCCGTCGATGTCGGGCTGCGCAAACAGGGTGGCGGCGTTATCGGGCTTGACGCTGCCGCCGTAAAGAAGCCGCATGCCCCCGGCATGACGGGTTGCCGCCTGGAGCTGCGAGCGCAGCAAAGCATGGACGGCCTGCGCCTGCTCGGGGCTGGCGGAATGACCGGTGCCGATGGCCCAGACAGGCTCATAAGCCACCACCATCTCCCCGGCACAGTGTCCGAGCGTATGGATCACGGCCGACAGTTGCCGCTTCACGATCACCTCGGTCTCGCCCGCTTCCCGCTGCGCCAAGGTTTCCCCGACACAGACGATCGGTGTGACCCCTCGAGCCAGCGCCGCCCTGGCCTTGTCAGCCACAGTCTGATCGCTCTCGGCATGCAGCGCCCGGCGCTCCGAATGGCCGACGATGACATAGCGGCAACCGAAATCAGCCAGCATCACCGCGGACACCTCACCGGTGTAGGCGCCCTCCTCAAAGGCCGAACAGTCTTGTGCGCCCCAAGCCAAGGGACTGCGCGCCAGCCGCTCCGCGGCCTGGGCCAAATAGGGAAACGGCACGCAGACTGCGGCATCGCAAGGAAGCGGTCCGGCCGACCTCAGGCCCTCGAGCAAGACCTCGTTCGAGGCATGCGTCCCGTG
The DNA here is from genome assembly GCA_903889735.1 of uncultured Methylibium sp. GTDB lineage: Bacteria > Pseudomonadota > Gammaproteobacteria > Burkholderiales > Burkholderiaceae_C > Methylibium. Next base: position 1,845 of record CAISYQ010000127.1, on the reverse strand, counting down.
CATTTTCCAGTTGCCGACCACGAGCAAGCGGCGCGCATGGCTCATGTTCATGGCTCCCAGGTCACCACGTGAGGACGATCTTGCCGACATGACGGCCCGATTCCATCAGCGCATGCGCCTCGGCCGCCTGAGCAGCGGCAAAGGTCCGCTCGATCACCGGCTTGATGCGCCCCTCGGCCAGCAGCGGCCAGACCTTCTCACGCAAGGCGGCTGCAATCCCCGCCTTGTAAGCGGCACTGCGCGGCCGGAGCGTCGATCCGGTGAGGGTCAACCGGCGGCGAAGCACGGCGCCCACGTCGATCTCGGCGCGGGTGCCGCCTTGCACGGCGATGAACGACAAGCGACCGTCGTCCGCGAGGCATTGCAGTTCGCGGGCCACATAGTCGCCGGCCACCATGTCAAGAATGACATCGGCACCACGCCCATCGGTCAGGCGCTTGACCTCGGCCACGAAGTCCTGGGTCTTGTAGTTGATCGCGTGGTCGGCCCCAATGCGCCGGCAGGCAGCCGCCTTCGCTTCGTCACCGACGGTCACGATCACCATCGAACCCAGCGCCTTGGCCATCTGGATGGCGGTGACGCCAATCCCACTCGATCCGCCCTGGACCAGCAGGGTCTCGCCCGGCTGCAGCCGGGCCCGGTCAAAGACGTTGATCCAGACGGTGAAGAAGGTCTCGGGCAGGCTCGCCGCCTCGACGTCGCTCAGGCCGCCCGGGACCGGCAGCACCTGCCCGATGGGCACGACACAGCGCTGTGCATAGCCGCCGCCGTTGGCCAGGGCACAGACACGGTCACCGATGGCCAGGCCGGCAGCCTCTAGCTCAGCCGGATCACCCGCGACGATGCGCCCGGCCACTTCCAGGCCCGGCAGATCCGACGCACCGGGCGGCGGCGGGTAGGCGCCCGACCGCTGCAGCACGTCGGGCCGGTTCACGCCGCAGGCCGTCACCCCGATCACGAGCTGACCCGGACCGGCGGACGGTTCAGGTCGGCTCGTCAGCCTCAGCACCTCGGGGCCACCCGGCCGAGAGATTTCGATCGCTTGCATCGTCGCAGTCATGCGCATCGACTCCTTCAGAAGACACCACCGCCAGACTGGTGCCCGGCGGTTCCCGCCCTCATTCGGAGCGGGGGGTGTCGCCCTCGGCCGAGGCCGGAGCCGGTTCGCTGCGCTCGCGACGCGGCGGGCGCTCGCTGCGGCCACGGTCACCCCGGTCTCCGCGATCGCTGTACTCGCGGCGCGGACGCTCTTCCTCGACATAGCCCTCCGGCCGGTCGAGCAGCGCCTTCATCGACAACTTGATGCGACCCTTCTCGTCGGTCTCGAGCACCTTGACCTTGACCACCTGGCCTTCGGTGAGGAAATCGGTGACCTTCTCAACGCGCTGGTGGGCGATCTGGCTGATGTGCAGCAGACCGTCCTTGCCCGGCAGGATGTTGATGAGCGCACCGAAGTCCAGGATCTTGGTGACGGCGCCTACGTAGACGCGACCGATCACGGCCTCGGCGGTGATTTCCTCGATCCGGCGCTTGGCCTCCATCGCCCGGTCGGCATCGGTCGAGGCGATGGTGATCGTGCCGTCGTCCTCGATGTTGATCTGGGTGCCGGTCTCGTCGGTCAGCGCACGGATCGTGGCACCGCCCTTGCCGATCACGTCACGGATCTTCTCGGGGTTGATCTTCATCACATAGAGGCGCGGTGCGTACTCCGAGACCTCGGTCTTGGCGACGCCCATGGCCTCGACCATCTTGCCGAGGATGTGGAGGCGCGCTTCCTTGGCCTGCGCCAGGGCGACCTGCATGATTTCCTTGGTGATGCCCTGGATCTTGATGTCCATCTGCAGG
>CAISYQ010000126.1 GCA_903889735.1 uncultured Methylibium sp. | reverse complement strand
GCCGGCTTCTACGAGGCGCCGCCCCACTTCAAGGCCAACAACGGCCTCTTCATCGTGGACGACCTCGGCCGACAGATCGTGTCGCCGCGGGCCCTGATGAACCGCTGGGTCGTGCCCATGGACCGCCGCCATGACCACCTGATGCTGCGCAGCGGCGGCAAGTTCACCATCCCCTTCGACATGACCCTGGTGTTCTCGTCCAACCTGGGCCCGGCCGATCTGGAGGATGCGGCCTTCCTGCGCCGTCTGGGGCACAAGATCGAGATCGGCGAGCTGTCGGCCGAGGACTACGCGCTGGTCTTCGAGGGCGCCTGCGCGGCCGAGGGCCTGCGCCCCGACCCGGTCGTCTTATGGCACCTGCTGCGCCACCAGCACCCCACCCACGAAACGCCGCTGCTGGCCTGCACCCCGCGCGACCTGCTGCACCTGGTGGCCAGCCGCGCGCGCTTCACCGGCCAGCCCCGCGAGCTGTCTTGCGCGGACATCGACTGGGCCTGGGACGCGTATTTTGGTCACGAGGCGCCGAACGGTTCGGCCGCCGACACAAGGAGACTGGCATGAGATCACGCGGTTTGTGGATGCTGTTCGTTGCGGCCTTGGCGGGTCTGGCCTCGGTGGTGCTGGCCGCCCGCTGGATGCAGGGGCAGGGCGGTGACCGCGGCCGCATCGCGGTGGCCAACGCCGACATCGAGCTGGGCGGTCGCATCTCCAGCGAGATGATCCGCATGACCGACTGGCCGCAGGCCAGCGTGCCCCACGGGGCCTTCAGCGATGCCGTGCCGCTCGAGGGCCGTGTGGTGCTGGTGGCGCTGCAGCGCGGCGAACCCCTGACCGAGGCGCGCCTGGCGCCAGTGGGCAGCAAGGGCGGGCTCTCGGCCGTGGTGCCCGAGGGCAAGCGCGCGATGACGGTGAGGGTCAACGATGTCGTGGGCGTGGCCGGCTTTGCGCTGCCGGGCACCTATGTGGACGTGATGGTCAACACGCAGGAGGAGGGCGGCCAGCGAAGCGACCGCGACCGCTCGATCTCCAAGATCGTGCTGGAACGCATCCTCGTCCTCGCGGCGGCCCAGGAGGCCGACCGTGACTCGACCAAGCCCAAGGTCGTGAACGCCGTGACGCTCGAGCTCACCCCGCGCGACGCCGAGGTGCTGGACCTGGCCCGCAGCGTGGGCACGCTCTCGCTGGTGCTGCGCAATCCGACCGACCCCCTGAGCACCCCCACGGTCGGCGCGACCACGAGCGAGCTGCTCGGTCCGGCCCGTGCGGAGGCGCCGGCGCCTCCGCCGGTGGTGCCAGCGGTGGCCCCTGCCGTGCGGCGCTCGCCGCCCCGGACGCTGACGCCAGCGTCCGCACCCGCCCCGCGGGTGGCCACGGTTGCTGCGCCGCGCACCTGCGTCGAAATCGTTCGCGGCCTGAGCAAGGTCACGGAGTGCTTCTGATGAACACGCCGATCCGACACCAACCCTGGAGATTTTCGATGCCCCACCGTCCGCGCGCCACCGTCATCGCTTGCACCGCCCTGGCGGCGGGCCTGGTCCTGCCGGTCTGGGCGGAAGCGGCCACGCTGGTCCATCCGGCCCCCCCAGCCCCTGCGGTGGTCGCGGGCCCGGTGGCAGCGGCCAAGGTGCCGGCAGGAACGCTGCCCCGCGCCACGCCACCGGCGGCCCCGCCGTCGAGCACCATGGCAGTTACCACGGCCAGCAACACAGCGCTGTGTGCCTCGGTGCGGATCGCTCCCCTGGTCGAGGTGCCGGTGGGCAAGTCCACCGTGTTGCGGCTGGGAACGCCCGCCGCCCGCATCCTGCTGGGCAACCCCGAGAACGCCCGCGCCGCCCGCCCGACGGAGACCCCGGAGGGCCGCAAGGACGAGGGCGTGAAGCCGCCCGCCATCGACAACCGCCCCGGCGTCGCCGATGTGGACGTGCTGCTGCTCGCACCCACCGAATTGGTGTTGCTCGGCAAGACCATCGGTTCGACCAATGTCGTGGTGCTGGACCAGAGCGGCGCCTGCACCGCCTTCGATGTGGTGGTGGGCATGGACACACGGGCGCTCGAGTCGGTGCTGGCGCGGCTGCTGCCCACCGAGAAGGACATCAAGGTCACGCCGGCCTTCGATTCTCTCGTGCTGTCCGGCGCCGTCAGTGACAGCGAGGCCATGACCCGGGTCGGCGAGCTGGCCCTGGCCTATGTGCGCAGCAGCGAGGGTGGGGGGTCTGCTGGCGGCGTCCGCAGCCAGCGCGTGGTCAACATGCTGGAGGTGGGCTCGCCCCAGCAGGTCATGCTCGAGGTGAAGGTGGCCGAGGTGTCCAAGGCCTTGATCGACAAGCTCGGCGTGCAGTTCCGCGGCTCCAAGACCAATGGCAACTGGACCTACAGCCTGCTGGCCGATTTCCTGACCGGCGGCGGGGGCGTGGCGGGCATCTCCAAGGCGGCCGGCAACTTTGGCCTGACGGTGGACGCGCAGAAGGACGATGCCCTGGTCAAGGTGCTCGCCGAGCCCACCGTGATGGCCATCAGCGGCCAGACCGGCAGCTTCCTCGCCGGCGGCAAGATCTTCATCCCGGTGGCGCAGGACAACGGCGCGGCCGGCGGCCGCAGCATCACGCTCGAGGAAAAGGAGTTCGGTGTCTCGGTGAAGTTCACGCCCACGGTGCTGGGCAATGGGCGCATCAACCTGCGGGTGCGCCCCGAGGTCTCGGAGCTCAACCGCGAGGGCATCGGCATCGTGGCCTCGGGCGTCAACGGCACGGCCATCCTGCCCAGCTTCACCTCGCGTCGGGCCGAGACCACCGTGCAGCTCATGGACGGGCAGAGCTTTGCCATCGGCGGGCTGATCAAGAACAACACGACGGCCAGTGTCAAGGCCTTCCCCTTCCTGGGCGAGCTGCCGGTGCTCGGCGCGCTGTTCCGCAGCACCGACTTCCAGACCGACCGCACCGAGCTGGTGTTCGTGATCACGCCCCGGCTCGTCAAGCCCCTGCCGGCCGGCTACCGACTGCCCACCGATGGCTACACGCCGCCTGACCGCGGCGACCTGATGCTGAACGGCCGTCTTGAAGGTCGTCTCGAAGGTCGCCTCGAAGGCCGAGGCGGAGCCGATGCCTCTGCCCCAACCCAGGCGGCTGTGGGCGAGCCAGCCGCCCCCGCTGCCGCCCCCCTTGCCGCCCAAGGCGGTTTCGAACCGGAGAAGCCATGATGCGCAAGACCCTCTCACCCGCCACGGCTGCCCTGGCGCTGGCCCTGACGCTGACCCTCTGCGGCTGCGCCGCCACCGGCTCACCCGAGACGGATGGCCGCTTCGGCGACTCGCTGCGCATCCTGCAGGCCGGACAGCTCATCGCACCCGACGCCCCCACCCGCCACGGCCAGACCCTGCCCCCCAGTGACGGCCGCACCGTCAGCGAGGCCATGCAGCGCCAGGTCGAGAGCTATCGCTCGCCGCCGCCGTCCAACGTCATCCAGATCGGCGTGGGCGGCTCGTCCAGCGGCCGCTGAGCGCGGCGCGTCCATCCCTCTACATCGCTCAACACATGAAACCTGCTCGCCCCCGATCGCCGCTCAGCGGCCGCCGGCCCGGCGCCTGGCCTTCGCGCCAGCGTGGCGCGGTGGCCATCGTGGTCGGCCTCACCCTGGCCGTGCTCGTGGGAGCGGTGGGTCTGGCCCTGGACAGCGGCCACCTGTATCTCACCAAGACCGAGCTGCAGAACGGTGCCGACGCCTGCGCCCTGGCCGCCAGCTACGAGCTCACCGGCGTGCCGGCGATCCCGGTGGCGGCCTTCAGCCGTGCCGAGGCTGCCGGTCGCACCGTCGCGCAGCAGACCAGGGTCGGCTTCCAGGGCCGTGCGATCGCCGACGGCGATGTCAGCGTGAGCTTCGGCAGCAACCTGAGTGCGGGCAGCAGTTGGGTATCGGCAGGGTCGGCCTCCCCGAGTGCGAAGTACGTGCGCTGCACCCTCCGCCGTGACGACATCGCGCCCTGGTTCATGCAGGTGCTGGGCG
>CAISYQ010000125.1 GCA_903889735.1 uncultured Methylibium sp. | reverse complement strand
GGCCGAACTGCTTGCGGTCGTGGATGTAGGGCACGACGTTGTCCATCACCGCCTGCATGATGCCGATCGGACCGGCGGCCAGCACCGCGCGCTCGTAGTCCAGCCCGCTCATCAACACCCGCGCGCCGCCGCCGACCTCGCCAAGGATGTTCTCCGCCGGCACCTCGACGTTCTGGAACACCATCTCGCCGGTGTGCGAGCCGCGCATGCCGAGCTTGTCGAGCTTCTGGGCGGTCGAGAAGCCCTTCATGCCCTTCTCGACGATGAAGGCCGTGACGCCGCGCGCCCCGAGCTCGGGTTCGGTCTTGGCGTAGACCACCATGGTGTCGGCGTCCGGGCCATTGGTGATCCACATCTTGCTGCCATTGAGCCGGTAGTGGCCGCCCCCGGCAGCACTCGGGTCCAGCCACTCGGCGCGCAGCTTCATGCTGATGACGTCGCTGCCGGCCCCGGGTTCGCTCATCGCCAGCGCGCCCACATGCTCGCCCGAAATCAGCCCGGGGAGGTACCTGCGCTTCTGCGCCTCGCTGCCGTTGCGCTTGATCTGGTTCACGCACAGGTTGCTGTGCGCGCCATAGCTCAGGCCCACGCTGGCGCTGGCGCGGCTGATCTCCTCCATCGCGATCATGTGCGCGAGGTAACCCATGCCGGCGCCGCCGTAGGCCTCGGGCACCGTGATGCCGAGCACGCCGAGCTCGCCCATCTCGCGCCACAGGTGCATGGGGAACTGGTCGCTGCGGTCGATCTCGGCGGCGAACGGCGCGATGCGGTCATCCGCGAAGGCACGGACGGCGTCGCGCAGGGCGTCGATGTCCTCGCCGAGCATGAAATCAAGGCCGGGCAGGTTCATGGGGTCTCCAGGACAGGCAGGATGAAGAGGCGAGCGTGAGGGGACCGCGAACCGCTCTCGGCGGGGCGCGGGGCGATCTGCGCATCAGGCGGGCGCCACGCCGCGGACCGGGCGGGGGGCCTCGCTGGCGGCGAGCAGGCGGCGGGCCTCCTTCTCATGGGCGGCCACTTCGTCGATCGTGGCCTGCAGGTCGGCCATCTGGCTCTCGATCTGCGCGCGGTGCTGGGCCAGCACGCCCAGGTACTTGCGCAGCTGGGGGCCGGAGTCACGCGGCGACTCGTACATGTCGACGAGTTCCTTGATCTCGGCCAGGCTCAGGCCCAGGCGCTTGCCGCGCAGCGTCAGCTTGAGGCGGGTGCGGTCGCGGGCGGTGTAGACCCGCTGGCGCCCTCCCGCCCCGCCGCGCTGCGGTGCAAGCAGGCCGGAGTCCTCGTAGAAGCGGATCGCCCGGGTGGTGAGGTCGAACTCGCGTGCCAGCTCGCCGATGGTGTAAGAGCTTGACACGGCGGTGACAGGAGGGGTGGGCATGGCTGCCTAGAATCCTTGGCAGAAGTTGACGTTGACGTCAACGTCAACTGTATCAGCAGGGCTGCGAGCCGAACCCCGCCCGATACGCCCGGCCGCCGGGCCCGCCACCCACCCAACCCACCCATGAACGCCCTCGAAGCCCAGCTCCACTACCCCTTTGGCGACACCCTGCCGGCCGCCGGCTGCGCGCTGGAGGTCGCCCCCGGCGTGAAATGGTTGCGCATGGGCCTGCCCTTCGCGCTGGACCACATCAATCTGTGGCTGCTGCGCGACCACGCCGAGGGCCCCGAGGGGGTTCGCGAAGGGTGGGCCATCGTCGACTGCGGCATCACCGACGACGCCACCCGCGCATCCTGGGAGCAGGTGTTCGCCACCGCGCTCGAGGGCCTGCCCGTGCTGCGGGTGATCGTCACCCACATGCACCCCGACCATATCGGGCTGGCCCACTGGCTGACCGAGCGCTGGCAATGCCCGTTGTGGATCAGCGCCACCGACTGGAACGCCGCGCGCCTGGCTTCGCAGTCGACCACCGGCTTCGGCGGCGAGGCCGCCGCACGGCACTTCGCCACCCACGGTCTCAACGACCCGGCATCGATCGACAAGATCCGGCGCCGCGCCAACTACTACGCGGCCATGGTGCCCGCCGTGCCCGATCGCTACCACCGGCTGATGGGCGGCCGCAGGCTGCGCATCGGTGGCCAGGACTGGCGCTGCCTGGCCGGTTACGGCCATGCACCGGAACACATCGCGCTCTACCGCGAGGGAGGCCAGGGCGGCCAGAGTGATCAAGCGGGAGACACGGCCAGCGTGCTGATCTCTGGCGACATGGTGCTGCCGCGCATCAGCACCAACGTCAGCGTGATCGACCTGGAGCCCGAGGGCGACCCGCTGACCCTCTACCTCGAGTCGATCGAGGCCCTGCGCCCGCTGGCGGCCGACACGCTGGTGCTGCCCTCGCACGGCCGGCCCTTCGGCGGGGTCACGCCAGCCGTGGCCGGCGAGGGGGCGCCACCGCCCCCCGGCACCCAGGGGCTGCACGCCCGCATCGACCAGCTCCAGGCCCACCACGCCGAGCGTTTCAAAGAGGTGCTGGCCACCTGCGCCACCGCCCCCACCAGCGCGGCCGAGCTGCTGCCGGTGCTGTTCAAGCGGCCGCTCGACCTGCACCAGACCACCTTCGCCATGGGCGAGGCCATTGCCCACCTGCACGCACTGTGGTTCCAGGGTCGACTGAAGCGGCTGCCAGGCGCGGACGGGGTGCTGCGCTTCACACTCGCCTGAGCCTCGGCGGGTGGGACCCCGGCGCCCTTGAGCGGGATGGCCGCCGGGGCCGCCGGGCGGGTGTCGTTCAAGGCCGAGTCGGCCTGGCGTCCCTCGAAGCCTGACCGGCCTGGTCGCCGCTCAGTCCAACGCCGGCAGCAGGTCGCTGCGCAGTGTGCCGCGGGCGGTCTCGACGTCCGGGATCACCGAGCGGACCACGTCCCAGAAGCGCGGACTGTGGTTCATCTCGCGCAGGTGGGCCAGCTCATGGGCGACCACGTAGTCGATCGTCGGCAGCGCGAAGTGGATCAACCGCCAGTTCAGTCGGATCGAGCCATCGGCGCTGGCGCTACCCCAGCGCGTCTGCGCCGAGCTGAGCGCCAGGCGGCGCCACTGCACGCCCAGCCGCGGGGCGTAGATCGAGCAGCGCTCCTCGAACACCCGCCGCGCCTGCCGCTGCAGCCAGGCCTGCACCACGTCGCGGATCTGAGCGGGCTCGGCCGTGTGGGGCAGGCCCACATGCAGCGTGCGCCGCGCCACCCCATCGATCTGGCCCTGGGCAAGGCCCTCGGCCGCGTCGAGCACCGCCCCGGTGGTGCGCGGGTCGAGCACCAGGATGACGGTCTCACCGAGGAAGGGCAGGTGGCTGCCGTCGCGCCATTCCATCCGTGAGGCCGCCTGCCGGCGCGCCCGCTCATGCTGCTCGACCAGCTTGGCACGGATCCAGGCGGCCTTCTCGCGCAGCGCCGACTCGATCTCGCCGACGCCGACCCAGCGCGGCGCCCGCACCGACAGTCCATCGGCGGTGACCACCATGCCGATCGAGCGGCGCCGCACGCGCCGGAATTCGTAGGCGACCAGCGCATGGCCGAGCTGGATCTCGCGCCCCGCCTGGGGGTGGCGGAACACCACGGCGTCGGGGTGGGCTGGCGAGGCCGGCGGGTGGATCGTCACCGGCCGCCGGGCCCGTCCGATCCGGTCGGACGGGCCGGTCAGGTCGGCGTCCAAGGAGCTGCGGACCCCATCGGCGCCGGGCGGCCCGTCCCGCCCACCCGTGGACTCGGTCGCTGCAGCGGGTTCGGCCGACCCGAAGCCGGGGAGCTCCAGCTGGGCGGCAGCGGCCGCGAAGAAAGCCCTGAAACCCTGGCGTGTCATGGGGCGGGAGTCTAAGCGGCGCGCGCCGAAACCTGGGCGGCAATCGCGCCGGTTCGGCAGGGCGTTCAGCGCGGCGAGGCGGCCGCGGGTGCGGCGTAGGCCTCGGGGTCGAGCCGGCGCATCTCGGCCTCGATCCAGGCCTCGACCTCGCGCAGCAGCTCGTCCGCCTGGCGCCCGGCCGCCGGGATCGGCCGGCCGATCGAGACGTCGATCACGCCCGGGCGCAGCACCAGGCTCTTGCGCGGCCAGCAGCGTGCCGAGGTCACCGCAATCGGCACCACCGGCGTGCCGGTGGTCACGGCCAGGCGCGTGCCGCCGCCCTTGTAGACGCCCTGACCGCCGCGCGGGGTGCGCGTGCCCTCGGGGAACATGATCACCCAGTTGCCCTGGGCCATGTAGCGGCGGCCCTGCTCGGCGACCTTGTTCCAGGCCTCGGCGCGCTTGTTGCGGTCGATGTGGATCATGTCCAGCCGCGCGATCGCCCAACCGAAGAAGGGGATGAAGAGCAGCTCTCGCTTGAAGACATAGCACAGCGGGTGGGACATCAGGGTCGGGAAGGCAAAGGTCTCCCAGGTGCTCTGGTGCTTGGGCAGCAGGATCACCGGCGAGAGCCGCTCCGGTGGCGGCAAATGCTCCATGCCCTGCACCCGCCAGCGCACGCCGCAGATCGCGCGGGCGCCCCAGATGCACAGCCGCAACCAGCTGATGCAGACCCAGTAGACCGGCTCGCCCCGCACGAAGATCGACATCAGCAACGCGGTGAGGGCAATGGGGATGACCGTGACCGTCATCCACAGGATGAAGAGCGCCGAGCGCAGGACCGCGAGGGCGTGACGCATCGCCGGCCTCACCGGGCGCCCGCCCTGGCCTGCCGCTCGCGCATCACGATGAACTCGGCGGCGGCCGCCAGGTCGGCGTGGACCCGGGTGGCGGGCACCTGGGCCAGCATCCCGGCCAGGGCCTCGGCATCGAGGGCGCCGCTCTTGCCGCTGCGCACGAGATGGGTTTCGCAGCCGACCGCGGCGGCCGCCTGCAGATCGCGCAGGCTGTCGCCGATCGCGGGCACGCCGCGCAGGTCCACCCCATAGCGCTCACCGATCTTCTCGAACAAGCCGGGCCGCGGCTTGCGGCAGAGGCAGGCCTCGTCGGGCGCGTGGGGGCAGAAGAACACCGCGTCGACCCGCCCGCCCACCAGCGCCAGCAGCCGGTTCATGCGGGCGTGCATGGCATTGAGCGCCGCCATGTCGAACAGCCCCCGCCCCAGCCCCGATTGGTTGGTCGCCACGACCACATGCCAGCCCGCGTGATTGAGCCTGGCGATGCCTTCCAGCGCACCCGGCAGCGGCTCCCACTCCTCGGCCGACTTGACGTAGTCGTCGCGGTCGGCATTGATGGTGCCGTCGCGGTCAAGGATGACGAGCTTGAAGGCGCTCACCGGACTACCCTCCTGTGGCCGCAGTCGGCCGCCGCGGCGGCCGGGGACGGGCGCGAACCCCCGGTTGGACGGAGCCCTCGCATCACGAGGCCAGCCGCGACAGGTCAGCAACCCGGTTCATCGCCGCATGCAGCGTGGCCAGCAGGCCCAGGCGGTTGGCTCGCAGCGCCGGGTCCTCGGCATTGACCATGACCTGGTCGAAGAAGGCATCCACCGGCGCCTTGAGCGCCGCCAGCGCCTGCAGCGAGGCGGTGTAGTCGCCGCGGTCGAAGGCCGCATCGGCCTCGGGCGCCACGCGGTGCAGCGCGGCGGCGAGCGCCCGCTCGGCGTCTTCCGCGAGCAGCGCGTCGTCGATGACCGCGGCCACCCCGGCCTCGGCCTTCTTCAGGATGTTGCCCACCCGCTTGTTGGCCGAGGCCAACGCGGCGGCCTCGGGCAGCGCCGCGAAGGCCCGCACAGCGGCCAACCGGCGCGGGATCTCGCCCAGCCGGCCGGGCCGCAGCGCGACGACGGCGTCAACCTCCTGCGCCGAGGCGCCCTGCTCACGCAGCGTGCCGACCAGGCGGTCGTAGAGGAAATTCAGCAGCTCGGGCTGCCGCTCGCCGTGACCCGGCGGGAAGGCACCGAAGGCGGTGGCCACCAGCTGCGTCAGGTCCAGCGGCAGGTCGCGCTCGATCAGCATGCGCAGCACACCCAGCGCATGGCGGCGCAGCGCGAAGGGGTCCTTGTCGCCGGTGGGCACCTGGCCGATGCCGAAGAGGCCGGCCAGCGTCTCGAGCTTGTCGGCCAGCGCCAGCACCAGCCCGGTGCGGTTGCGCGGCAGCGCATCGCCGGCGAAACGTGGCTTGTAGTGGTCCTCGATCGCGATGGCCACGCCGTCGCGCAGGCCATCGTGGCGGGCGTAGTAGCCGCCCATGATCCCTTGCAACTCGGGGAACTCGCCGACCATGTCGGTCAGCAGGTCGGCCTTGGCCAGCCGCGCCGCCTGCTCGGCCTTGTGCGCAAGCATCTCGAGCTCGTCGCGGGCCGCCACGGTGTAGGGATGCACGCCGGCGCGCAGCAGCTCGACGATGCCATGCACGATGGCCCGCACGCGCTCCATGCGCTCGCCCTGGGTACCGAGCTTGCCGTGGTAAACCACCTTCGAGAGGCCCGGCACGCGCGACTCCAGCGTGCGGCGTCGGTCCTGGTCGAAGAAGAACTTCGCGTCGGCCAGCCGCGGCCGCACGACGCGCTCGTTGCCGCCGATCACGGCGCTGGGGTCGGCCGGCGAGATGTTGCTCACGATCAGGAAGCGGTTGGTCAACCGGCCTTGGGCGTCGAGCAACGGAAAGTACTTCTGGTTGGCCTTCATGGTGAGGATCAGGCATTCCTGAGGCACCGCCAGGAAGTCCTCCTCGAAGCGCCCGACCAGCACATTGGGCCGCTCCACCAGCGCCGTGACCTCGTCGAGCAGCAGCGGGTCGTCGATCGGGGTCAGGCCCTGCTCGGCCGC
>CAISYQ010000124.1 GCA_903889735.1 uncultured Methylibium sp. | reverse complement strand
TGGAGGGCGGCCCAGGCCGCCTCAAGGCGCTGGACCGGATCGGCCCCGCCACCGGCCTGCAACGCCTGCTCGAGCGCTGTGGCGGCCTTCTGCAGCGTGGCATTGCCACCGCCGAGCTGACCGGCGAACGCCAGCAAGCGGGAGCGCAGGGGCTCGGCCATCAGGGCCTCGGCAGGGTGGTCCAGACCCACAAAAGCGGGTTGCCAGCTCGCGGCATCGGGCACGCTGTCCTCGAACAGGCCGGCGGCATCCGCCCGCTCGATCTCGACGCGCTGGCCCAGCGCCGCCCGCAGCCAGTCGCGCGCGCTGCTGCGGCCGCGCTGCCGCACCAGCATCGCATGATCGGCACGCAGCCCGGGATCGACCGCCACGGTCTGGTGGAAGCGCCGCCACAGGCGCGGCTCCACCTCTTCGGTGTCCTCCAGCAAGGTGAACTCCGCGCCCAGGCCCAAGCCCTCGAGGACGGCCGTGGGCGCGGCCCGCACGAGCTGGACGAACCAGCCGTGAAAGGTGCGGATCTCGACGCTGCGGCCGCCCTCGAGCAGCCGTTCGGCCAGCGCTTCCAGGTGCGGCGCGGCGGCCTGTGCGGCGGCCTCGTCCAGGCCGCGGTCGCGCAGCGCCTGCACACGGGCGTCGCCGTCTGCGAGGGCCATCTCCTGCAGCAGGGCGCCAAGCCGACCGCGCATCTCGCCGGCGGCCTTGCGGGTGAAGGTGATCGCCAGGATCTGCTGCGGCTCAGCGCCGCCCAACAGGGCGCGAAGGATGCGCGACACCAACATCCAGGTCTTGCCGGCCCCGGCGCAGGCCTCCACCACCACGCTGCGCTGCGGGTCGCAGGCCGCGCGGTAGAAGGCCGCGGCATCGACGGGCGCTCCGTCGATGCGGTAAGCCGGCCCGGCGCTCCGACCTGAGGCCGCCATCACGTTGCCCCGGCCCGGAACAGCGCGTTGCCGACCCGCGCGTCAACCTCTGGGCCATCCCGCCTTCCAAGCCGGCGCCAGTGATGGGGCGACCGGCTCATGCGGGCCCCCAATGGTCTCGCCGGCAAAGCCCGCGAGCCGTGCAGTAGTCACAGGCGGCGCCCTCGCCCAGGGCAGGCAAGGGTGCGCCAGCCCGCAAGCGCGTCACGTCGTTGCTCAGGCCTTCGAGCAGGGCCTGGGCGCTCTCGGCCACCTCCTTGTGGGCCACCCAGGCCAGATCGTCGCGGCCATCGAGGGCCAGGTAACCAGCTTCGATGCCCCCCTGGGGCCAGCCTCTCGCAGCGCCCAGCAGAGCAGCATAAAAGGCCACCTGGGTGTCCTCGAAGGGCACGCGAACCTGCGCCTGCAGGGCCGCTCGGGCCTTGAGCTTGTAGTCGATGAGGCGCAGGTGTTCCCCCGGCTCCAAGGCGCCACCACTCGGCCCTGGCCCCACGCTGCGGTGGTCCACGCGGTCGAGCCGGCCATCGATCACGATCGGGCCCCCATCCGGGCCGAGCGAGGGAGGCAGGGCCGCCCGCAGTTCCACCTCGCCACCTTGCATCGACCAGCCCTCCGCTTCGACCCGGTGCAGCCAGTTCACATAGGCTGGCGCAATCGCCTCGAACCACTGTTCGAACGGCAGGAAATCGGCCGACGCCGGACCGGTGCCAAAGTGGCGGCCGGTTTCGTCGGCTGCGACGTCCCGCAGGCGCACCAGGTCTGTCGATAGTCCCTCGCCAGCGGCCGATCGCTCCTCGTGGAAGCGGTAGAGCACCGCGTGCAGCCAGGTGCCGACCTCGCTCTTCTCGAGCTCGTCATCGAGCTCACCCGCCTCGCCCAGGCCCAGCATCGACCCCGCATAGAACCGGTAGGGGCAGCTGCGCAGCGCCTCGTAGCGGCTGGCGCTGTAGCGCTCGGGCACCAGGGCCGGCGCCACCGGCAGCGGACGGGGCGTCGGTCGCAGCGGGACCGAGCGGGGCTCGCGCGGGTCAGCGGCCTCAGGCAGCAAACGCCCGACGCGCGCCGCTGCCAGCTGCCAGCGCATCAACAAGGGGCTGGCGCTCACGGGCTCCGCACCCTCGGCTTGGCGGTGAAGGAGCGTGAGCCAGGGGACACGCGCCAGCTGCGCAAAAGACTGACGCTCGGCCTCGCGCAGCGCCGAGAGCCCGGGCAGCCCGACCGCCGCGCCAAGCGCCTCACCCAGCAGCGGCTCCGGCGCGCCTCCTGCCCCCAGGTGGGCCGCATCCACCCCCGGGCAAACCACCGCACTGAAGGGCCTCAGGATCGTCCGCGCCAGGGGCGTGATCACGACACGGGCCCGCGGGTCGGCCTTCGGCCGGAAGCTGGCCTGCTCCAGGACACCGTCCACCCAGGCCATGAAGGCCCCCGCCGTGAACTCGGCCTGCCGGGCTGCGGCGGCAAATCCCCAGCCCTCGGGATCACCCTCCTCCTGAGCCAAACCACAGTGCAGCGCCGCCAGCACCTGGACGCCGGCCGCATCGGCGGCGAGAGCCGCCAGCAGCCCGCAGCGGCGCAGCGCCTCGGTCAGGCGCCGCAGCCACTGCGCGAGGCTCGCCCTGGGGCTGCTGGACAGGGGTTCGATGGCGGCGGTCCAGCCATCCCAGGCCGGCAAGGCGGCGGGCCCCAGGCGGGACGGATCGATCTGGGCCGCCTCGGTGCGACCGGCCCGGCGGATCTCGGCCTCCAGGGCATCCACCGCGGCAGCCGCCACGCCGCCTTCAGCGGGCGGAGGCAGCGACTTCAGCCATTCCAGCAAATCGTCGGTGGCCGCCCGCGGCGCGGCGGCGCGCAGCAAGCCAAGCACGCGGGCTGCGGCGCGGGTCGTGGAGAGCTTCCAGCCGGTCTCGTCCGCCAGGGGCACACCCTGGCGCTGCAGCAAGGCGCTGACCCGCCGCACCAGGACGCGGTCCAGCGCCACCAGCGCCACCGGTGGATCGCCGGGATCCAAGCGGCTCAAATGCTCAAGCACTGCGGCCGCGGACCGCTGGGCTTCGTCCTCGAAGTCGCGGCAGACGGCGATCTCCACCCGCCCCTTGGGCAAGGCCGCCGGGTCGCGGGCGGTCTCCAGCCACAGAACGGGCACGTCCGCCTGGGCCAGCAGTGCCTCGGCCAGCAGCTCGCGCGCCCCGGCCCTCAGGGCCACCCAGGCGCCAGGGCGGTGAGCGAACAGCACATCAGCAATGTCCGTGGCGGCATCGAGCGACCATTCGAGCGCCAAACGGGCCAGCGCCCGCTCACCGGCGGCCGGCCCGGGCGGCCCGGCCAGGCCCGCTCGGGCGGTGGCCACCCAGGCAGAGCGAAGCGTCGGCGGCGTGGCGGCGCGGGCATCGACCAGCCGCTGGGTCAGGTCGACCAAGCGGCGAACCCCCAGATCAAAGCCCTTAGGGTCACGCCGGGGCCACTCGGGGGCGCTGCCCGCCAGCAGGCGGGCCGCATGGAGCCGATCGGTCGTGAGATCCCCACTGGGCGCCTCAGCCCGAACTGGCCAGGACGGCGCCAGGGAATCGGCAAGGGTACGGGTGGTCTCGAAGCGAGGCATCCAACCGCTAGGCCGCGAATCCGCCCAGGCGGCACGCGCCAGCGGCAGCAATTGGGCAAACGGCAGCAACACAACGGTGTCCATCCCGCCAACGCCCGCCTTGGCGATGAACCGCTGCACCGCGTCCACCACCGCCGCCCACAGAGCAGCGACTTCCAGATCGGCAGGCAGGGTTTCGGCAGCGGCAGG
>CAISYQ010000123.1 GCA_903889735.1 uncultured Methylibium sp. | reverse complement strand
CAGGTCAGTCTTGAGCGCCAGAAGCGTCATTCCGAGGATGGCGTTCATGGGCGTGCGGATCTCGTGGCTCATGTTGGCCAGGAAGTCGCCCTTGGCCTGGGCGGCCGCTTCGGCGCCCTCCAGCGCCACCTGGAGCTGGGCCTGCAGGGTCATGCGCACGGTGATGTCCTCCACCAGCCAGACCGTGCCCATGGCCATGTCTTCAGCGTTGATCGCCCGGCCGCTGAGGCGTGCGTAGAAAATGTCGCCGTCCTTGCGCAGCATGGGCATTTCGCGGTAGGCGGTTTCGCCGCGGATGACCTCGGCGTAGGCCTCGGTGCCGATGGCCTGGTGGTCCTCGTCGCTGATGTACCACTCGCGGGTGGTGCGGCCGTCCAGGCCGTGGCGCTCATGGCCGAAGATGCGGTCGAAGGCGGCGTTGCTGCGCATCACCACCCGGTTCTTGAGCAGCACGATGCCGATCTCGGCGGCCTCGAAGATGGTTTCCTGCTCTTCCATCGCGCGGCGCAGCTGCTGGTTGCCGCTGCGGAACTGCCACATCACCACCACGCCCGTGGCCACCAGCGTGGCCAGCGACAGCCACAGGGGCCAGAAGGTCTGGAGTCCGCCCGAGGACTTGAGTGGGACCGAGACCTCCTGGATGCCGCGGACATCGCCCACCTTCCAGGTCTTGATCGGCGAATCGGGGTGGCTGTTATGGCAGGCCACGCAGGCCTCGATCATGCGCACCGGTACGGCCCAACGCAGCCGCTGGCCCTCTGCGGCGTCGTCGAAGCGCGAGAACTTCGCCAGCTTGGCGTCGGCACGGAAGGCCCGGAGCGCCTCGAGCTGGAAGGCATCGGCCGGCGGGCGCTGGCGGTCCATGAAGGGGGCGTCTGACAGGAAGGCCATGGTCAGACCTTGCTCGCCGGCCGTCTTGGAGATGGCCTCGCCCAGCTCGATGGACAGCGTGGCCGGGATGGGCACCCCGCCTGGGACATCCTGGTAGTGGTCTGTCAGGGTGACCTGCCCGTTGGCCGCGAGGATGCGCCCGGCCACGTTCTTGGCGTAGTAGGCGCGGAAGGTGCCGATGACCTGACTGAGTGCCTGGGCCTCGCGCTGGCTGCGTTCCTCGGACTGGCGGGCCAGGCTGAGGTAGATGCCCAGCGGGACGGCCACGAACAGGGTGAACACCAGCATCCCGGCAGCCAATGGGCTCCCCAAGCGCTCCTTGTGCGAGGCTGGCTTGGCGGGGCGGGTCATGAGGGATCCGGGGTGAGTGTCTGGTCGGACAGCGAGCGCCAGGGAGCGCTGGGCCGCAGCGTCCGGGAGAGGCTGGGGCTCCCCCGAGCCCGCATCAGGTCCCCACCACGTCGGACTGCAGCCCGGCGACGGCGGACATCACGGTGCTCAGGTCGGCCTCCTCCATGCCGGCCTTGCGCAAGGCGGCCTCGAGGATTGCACCGACCTCGGCAAAGTGGGCGGCGGTGATCTTCAGGCTGCCGTGCGCCGCAGCCATCTTGCGGCCGTTGTAGGCGCTCGGCGTCTGTCCCAGCACGGCCGATATGAAGCGAACCTGGTGCTGGATGAGATGGGGCAGAGCTACACCTTCGAAGTAGGCCTTGAGATGGGACTGCCGGAGAACCCCGCCGTAGAAGTCGGTCACCACCCGGCTGACAGT
>CAISYQ010000122.1 GCA_903889735.1 uncultured Methylibium sp. | reverse complement strand
TCTCGAGAGCGCCAGCGCGGGCCATGTCTTCATGGACAACCGCGAGGTGGCCGGCCCCAGCCTGGACCGCGGGGTGGTGTTCCAGGGCCATGCCTTGATGCCCTGGCTGAGCGTGCGCAGCAACATCGCCTTCGCGGTGCGCAGCAAGTGGCCCGATTGGAGCCGGGCGCAGGTGGCCGCACAGGTCGAGAAGTACGTGGCCCTGGTCGGCCTCGCGGGTGCCCTGGACAAGAAGCCCTCGGCGCTGTCGGGCGGCATGAAGCAGCGCGTGGGCATCGCGCGGGCCTTCGCGATCGAGCCCAAGATGCTGCTGCTCGACGAGCCCTTCGGCGCACTCGATGCCCTGACCCGCGGCACGATCCAGGACGAGCTGCTGCGCATCTGCGCCGAGACCCACCAGACCGTGTTCATGATCACGCACGATGTCGACGAGGCCATCCTGCTGGCCGACACCATCCTGCTGATGAGCAACGGCCCGCAGGCCCGCGTGGCCGAGATCGTGCGCAACCCGCTGCCGCGCAGCCGGGTGCGCGCCAATCTGCACCACGAGCCGCTCTTCTACGCGGTCCGCAACCACCTGGTGGACTTCCTCGTCAGCCGCTCCAAGACCCTGTCGCACGGCCGCGCGCCCATCCATCCGCCCGAGGTGAGCCCCGGGCTGGACGGCCCCGACGCCTCGACCACCGCGCCCGAGGGCGCCGCCGCCGCCCAAGCCGAGCCCCGGCAGGCGGCCTGATGCCGCCCCGCCTTGCTGTTCCCTCTCTGCCCTCACCTGCCCTCACTCCGAAGGATCCGCCATGAGCCGTCTCGACGTCACCGAAAAAATCATCGCCACCAAGGTGGCCCAGGGCCTGAAATGGTCCGACGTGGCCGAGAAGGTCGGCCTGAGCAAGGAATGGGTCACCGCCGCCTGCCTGGGCCAGATGACGCTCGATGCCGCGCAGGCCCAGGTGGTTGGCGAGATCTTCGGCCTGACCGAGACCGAGCGCAAATGGTTGATGGTGGTGCCCTACAAGGGCTCGCTGCCGACCAGCGTGCCGACCGATCCGCTGATCTACCGCTTCTATGAGCTGGTGAGCATCTACGGCACGACCTTCAAGGAGCTGATCCACGAAGAATTCGGCGACGGGATCATGAGCGCCATCGATTTCAAGATGGACCTGCAGCGCGAGCCCCATGCGGCTGGCGACCGGGTGAGCATCGCGATGTCGGGCAAGTTCCTGTCCTACAAGACCTACTGAGAGGCATGAACCGGTCGCCGTGCCGCCCCAGGGCGAGGTTCCTCGTGTGCAGCGCCAAGGTGCCGCAGTGAGCGAGCCGCGCCCGCCGCTGCCGCCCTTCACGCCCGAGACGGCGCGCCAGAAGGTGCGCATGGCCGAGGACGCGTGGAACACCCGCGACCCCGATGTGGTGGTGCGGGTCTACACCGACGACACCCGATGGCGCAACCGCGCCGAGTTCCCCGTCGGCCGTGCCCAGGTGCGCAGCTTTCTCCAGCGCAAGTGGGAGCGCG
>CAISYQ010000121.1 GCA_903889735.1 uncultured Methylibium sp. | reverse complement strand
GTCAGAACTGCGCGAGCCTTGGCAGGCCGACATGGCGGCCGTGCTCGATGCGGCAGGCCTGGCCCTGCCGGTGGATTCCGCCTTCCGCAGCACCGGCAAGCGCGGCCGGCACAGCGAGCACATGGGCTTCATCCTGACCGAGCTGCAGTACCTGCAACGCAGTTACCCGGGTGGCGTCTGGTGAGCGAAGCCACCGCAGAGGGCCTCGAGACCGTCGGCGTCGGCGTCGGTGCGGGCCTCGCCCAGGGTCGCATCGACCGCGCCTGGGCGGTGCTCGCCACCGTCCTGGACCCCGAGGTCCCGGCGCTCTCGGTCTGTGACCTCGGCATCGTGCGCGAGGTGCGCGAGGTGCGCAAAAAGGGCGAACGTCTTCAGGATGCCGAACCGCGGGCAGGGCAGGGCGCCGCGGGTTCGACAGCGGGCGCGGGTGGTGCGGAAGGCTCCGTCATGCTGGAGATCGTGCTCACGCCGACCTACTCGGGCTGCCCCGCCACCGAGGTCATCGAGCAGGATGTCCTCGCGGCGATCGCTGCCGCGGGTCTGGGCCCGGCCCGCGTGCGGCTGCAGCGTGCACCCGCCTGGACGACCGACTGGATCAGCATGGAGGGCCGGCGCAAGCTCAAGGCCTACGGCATCGCCCCGCCGGGCCCGACCCCGCCGGGTGGTGTGGCAACGCTGCGTTTCATGCCGCGGCGGACTGCAGGGTTGTCACCGGTCCCGACCGGCACGTCGCCATTGGGGCTGGCGGCCGGGCAGCCGGAGGCCAGGTCCTCCAGCCCGCTCTTTCATCCGGCCGCCGGGCTCATTGCCTGCCCGCGCTGCGACAGCCCCGTCACCGAGCGGCTCTCGGCCTTCGGTTCGACCGCCTGCAAGGCGCTCTACCGCTGCCTGGCCTGCCGCGAGCCCTTCGAGCATTTCAAGCCGATCTGAGCCTTGGTGCAGGCGTTCTTCTGCCCTCAGCCCCTTCACTGACCCCAGCGCCGCCCCCGGTCCCGACCACGGTCCTTTTCCCCCAGCCCATGAGCGCGAACCCGAGCTTCGATTTCCATGCCTTGCAGGTGCGGTCGGTGCGGCCCGACACGCCGGAGGCGGTCATCGTCTCCTTTGAGCTGCCGCCCGCGCTGCGCGAGGCCTTCGCCTTCACCCAGGGGCAGTACCTGACGCTGCGGGCGCAGATCGACGGCCAGGACCTGCGCCGCTCCTACTCGATCTGCGCCGGCGTGGACGACGGCGAGCTGCGCGTCGGCGTGCGCCGGGTCCGGGGCGGGGTGTTCTCGAACTGGATTCACGGTTCGCTGCGGGCGGGCGACCGGATTCAGGTGATGGTGCCCCAGGGCCGCTTCTTCACGCCGATCGAGCCCGCCGCGCGCCGTCACCATGTGGGCATTGCCGGCGGTAGCGGTATCACGCCCATCCTCTCCATCATGAAGACGGTGTTGGCGCGAGAACCGCGCAGCCGCTTCACGCTGATCTACGCCAACCGCCAGATCGCCTCCACCATGTTCAAGGAGGAGCTCGAGGACCTCAAGAACCGCCACCTGGCCCGGCTGACCCTGCACCATGTGTTCTCCGAGGAGCAGACCGAGGTGCCCCTGAACCACGGCGTGATGGGGCGCGAGAAGCTGGGCGAGTTCCTGCAAGCCCTGGTGCCGGCGCGCGGAATCGACCAGGCCTACATCTGCGGCCCCTTCCAGATGAACGACGAGGCCGAGGCCGCGCTGCAGGCGGCGGGCGTGCCCGCAGAGCGCATCCACATCGAGCGCTTCGGCATCGCTCAGGCGGCGGTGAATGCGGCCACCGCAACGTCGGTGACCGGTATTGCAACTGTTGCGCGGGGCAGCGCTGCAGCGCCCGCCGGGCCGCAAGCGGCGGGGACGAATCCACCGCACGGCGGCGCTGGCATCGCGAACAACGCCAACAACGCCATAACGGCCCGCGTGGTCCTGGTGCGTGACGGCCTGACCCGCGAGATCGCCCTCAGCCCGGCCCAGCCCGACATCCTGACGGCCGCCGCGGCGGCCGGCATCGAGCTGCCCTTCTCCTGCACCTCGGGCGTGTGTGGCACCTGCCGCGCCCGGTTGCTGGAGGGCGAGGTCGACATG
>CAISYQ010000120.1 GCA_903889735.1 uncultured Methylibium sp. | reverse complement strand
GGCGTAGAGCGCCTCCTCATGGCGGCCCGCGGCTTGTAGCGACTCCGCCCAGGCGATCAGCAGTCGGGTGTCGATCAGCTGGCGCAGGGGGCGGCGAAAACTCTCGGGCGCGGTGTCGCGCGGCGGCGTGGTCACCGCAGCGTAATCGGCATGGTGGCCAAAGAGCCGGCTCGCGCGGCCTCGGGCAATGCGCTCCGCCAGCGGCGGGGCGCCCTCGGCCACCTCGAAGATGCGCTCAACCTGGCGGTGCTCCCCGACCGCCCAGAACGAGCCCACGAGCATGAGCGCACCGACCAGGCGCGGCAGCACCCCAGCAATCAGTGCAAGACGCGCAAGCCAGGCGCCCGACACCACCGCGTCGGCCCACGCCAGCCCAGGACGCACGCCCAAGCCGCTGGATGATCCGGCCCCGTCCCGGCCCGCACAAGCGCCCGGTGAAGCCGGGACCGCCTGGGACGCCGCGCGCGGCGCCCCACCAATGAACAGCCCCAGCGCCCAGGCCGCGGGGAGCAGGAAGTAGGCGTACCAGAGCGGGTACTCCAGCAGGCTGTGCAGCGCCAGCACCGCCAGCATCGCAGCCGCCGCGCGGGTCGCCGAGGCGGCCCCCGCCTGCCAGGCGCCCCTGGCGCGCCACAACGCCCAGCCCAGCAGGCCCAGCACCGCCAGCGCCGCCGGGATGCCCATCTCCACCGCCAGTTGCAGCGGCAGGTTGTGGGTGTGATCGAAGAAGGCCACGGGGCGGTCGGCCAAGGGCGTGAGCGTCCAGGCCTCGTTGAAATGCCCCCAGCCCACGCCCGTCCAGGGGTGGGCGGCCAGCAAAGCCAGGGCGTTCTTCCAGATCGCAAAGCGCGAGCTGCTGATGTCACCGCCCGACTGCAGGCGCTCGGTGCCGTAGAAGGCCCCATGGTCCAGCGAGGCATGGACCGCCAGCCCGCCCCAGCACAACGCATAGAGCAGCGGCGTGAGCGCCAGCGTCCAGCGCGCCGAGCGCGGCAGCCGGTGGTCCAGCATGGCCCAGAGCAGCAGCACCCCGAGCGAGAGCGCCCCGGTGCGGGAGGCGCTCATGGCCAGCGCCAGCACCATGGTGGCGATCGAGATCACGCCGGCCACCGCCCACCCGCGTGCCTTGCCCGCTGCATCGAGCGCCTGCCAGAGCCAGGCCGTCATCACCATCGCGCACAGCAGGGCCGTGGCCAGGTGGTTGGGCTGGCGCAGGTTGCCCACCGCCCGGCCGGGCACCGTGCTGGTGGCGATCCACGCGCCATCGGCCAGATCGGGCGCCGCATACTGGACCAGCGCCACCCCTGCGCTGCCCATGCCCGCCAACCAGAAGGCCCCCGCCACGGGCAGCACCGCGGCGCGCGTCCCCGCCGCCGGACGGGCCGCGGCGGCCAGCACCGCCATCGCCGCCAGGATCACGAGCAGCGCACCGCCCTGCAGGCCCAGGCCCACCGCGCAGGCCAGGGCGCAGAGGCCGACGGCGGTCAGGGCGGGCGCTGTAACGCGCCATGGGTAGGCCCGATCTGAACGGAAAGTACCGCCTGGGGCCAAGGCCAGCCAAATGCCCCAGGTCGCGATAGACAGCGCTTGCGGGTAAAAAACCGCGTCGGGGGTGCTCGACAGCGCCCAGAGAAACGGCATGGCCAAGGGCACCCCGACCACGATGGGCGCAAGCCGCCGGATTTCACGAAGTGGATCACTCATGAAACAAGCTTAAGCGCCCTATCGTCCAAAGGATGTCGGGGGTGAATTTGACAAGTCGGTCCCGACGAACCGTTCAGGCCCTGAGCCTTGGGTAAGAATTCACGCTCAAAGACTGCGTTATCGACTGGAGCATTCCACATGCTAGGCAAATTGTTCGGCCTCTTCAGCAAACCGTCCGCGATCGACACCCTGGTCGAATCCCTCGTCAACGAGCTGCTGCGCCGATACCCTCCCGCGATGGCCTCGGGCGAAGGGCGGCGCCTGTCGCAACAGGCCGTGATCAACATCATCGAGAGCGTGATCGGCAAGGCCGTGGTCAAGAGCAAAGAATGGGACCTCGGCATCGTGGGCAAGGCCAAGCTGGGCAATGCATTCAAATGGGCGCTGAAGGAAAAGGGCTATCCAGACAAGTTCATCGCCGTCATCACAGAAGCCCTGATCGTCTACGTAACGCGCAAGAGCGCCCCCTGAGCCCTCGATGCTGAAAAACCTCCTGCTAGATCTGGGCCAGCGCCTGCGTCGCCCCAAGTCCGGGGGGGAATCGAGGTCAACCGATCCCATCGAATCGTGGCGGGATGAATTCAGCCGCGCCGACGGCCCGCGCCGCCAAACCTTGGGTTTGCAGCTTGATGACTGGATCGCCGCCCATCCTGACCGTAAACAGGGATGGACCCTGCGCGGAGACTGGCGGCTGAAGCTCGGTGATCTGCCCGGTGCGGAGCAGGACTTCCGCCGGGCGCTGCTGCTCGACCCCCTCTCACCATCCGCTCAGGAAGGCATCGGTCTCACGCTGCTGCAAGCGGGGCGGCTGGAGGAGGCTTACCTGCATCTCGAATCCGCCCACAAGCTGCAACCCATGAATGCCGAGGTGCTGACGCACTGGGGGCTGGTGGCGCTGGAGATGGGCAATCTTGGCGATGCGCACGCCAAGTTCGAGCGCGCGGTCGAGCGCGACGTGCGCAATCCATACGCATGGCACAACCTCGGGTTGGTCGCGCTGAAACAGGGGCGGACGGCGGATGGCATCGAACATCTCCGCCGCGCAATCGAGCTGAAGCCCGACCACGGGCTGGCCCACAGCAACATCGCCTTGGCCTACCGCGATGCCGATCGGTTGGACGATGCCTTGGCGGCCGCCCGCCGAGCGACCGAGTTGAAAGCCGACAACGCCCGGGTCTGGGTGGTCTTGGGGGATCTGCTGACGGATGCCGGCGAGCTCGGTGAGGCCGAACAGTCTCTGCAGCTGGCGAGTCGCCTGGCACCCATGAGCGAGGGTGCATGGATCGCACTCGGTAAGCTCTATGCCGCGAGCGACCGCCCTGCCGATGGTTTGCAGGCCTACCGACAAGCCCTGGAGCTGGTCCCGAACAGCGCCGAGGCGGAGTTAGGCTTGGGGCAGCTCGAACTGCTGCAGCGGCATTTCGACACCGGCTGGGATCTTTACGAGGCGCGCAAGCGCACGCTGGCCCGGCCGGTGAGGTCGTTTCCTTTCATCGAGTGGCAGGGCGAAGATCTGACGGGTCGAACCCTGCTGGTCCACGCCGAGCAGGGCCTGGGCGATCTCATCCTGTTCTCCAGCTGCCTGCCCGAGGTGATCGAACGCGCTGGCCATGTGGTTGTGGAGACCTATCCGAGGCTGGCGTCCTTGTTTGCGCGATCCTTCCCTGGCGCGACAGTGATCGGGCGCGACACCCGCGATTCCAGCCTGGATTGGTTGCATGGCCTGCCCCCAGTTGATCGTCAAATCGCGATCGGCAGTCTGCCAAAGCTGTTGAGGCGAGATGCCGCATCTTTCCCTGCCCATGTGGGCTACCTGAAAGCGGATACCGTCGCTGTTGCCCGGGCGAGACAGCGGTTGGCCGAGCTCGGGCCGGGGCCGAAACTGGGCATCGCATGGCGCGGAGGGCTTGTCCGCTCGGCCGGCGTGCAGCGTTCGGTGTCTCTCGGGGACCTGCTGGCGGCCCTGAAGCCGCTCGGCGTCCACCTCGTCAGCCTGCAGTACGGCCAAGTGACCGAAAACGTGGAAGCCGCCAGCCGGGCTTGCGGCGTGACGCTGACGCACTGGCCCGAACTGTTGGACAACCAGGACGATGCGGCGGCACTGACCTGCGCGCTGGACGGGGTGCTGACGGTGTGTCAAACGCAGGCCCATCTGACCGGTGCCCTTGGACGGCCCGGATGCGTTCTGGTGCCGGCCTGCCCCAACTGGCGTTACGGGACAACGGCGAACCACACGCCCTGGTATCCATCGCTCCACTTGGTCCGTCAAGGAGAGCTTGACGACTGGTCCGACGCGCTGCAGCGCGCCTGCGAGTGGGCCGCGCAGACCTTGCCTCCATGAGCTGGTGGTCGAAGCTGAGGGGCCAGAGCGGTGGAGTGTTCCAGGGCGCTGGGTCTGGCACCGATCGGCGCGAAGCAGAGGCGACCGAAATCGAGGCGCTTCTCGAAAATGCGCGTCTTGCCTTCGAGCACAGGGACTTCGATGCCTGCCGAACCCTTCTCAATGAAGCGCTGTCGATAGCCCCTCATCACCCACTCGCCTTGGTGAGGTCCGGCCGCCTTCATCGCCGCTCAGGTCAATTCAGCGAAGCACTGCGACAGTACGATGAAGCCTTGCTCGTCGCCCTGGAGCCAGCACACATCCACATGGAAATCGGGGAAACGCACGCCGAAGCCAGGGATCTTCCCTCTGCCATCGACGCGCTGACAACCGCCATCGCCCTGGACCCGAGCCTCGGTGAAGCTTGGATGAGACTGGGGGCCGCCCATGGCCGGCTCGACCACCGGGATGAGGCCCTGGAAGCCTTTCGGATGGCGACCACCACCGCACCGCAAGCACTGCAGGCCGAGGCCTGGTTCCAATACGGCCAAGCACTCCATGTGCTCCAGCGGCACTCGCAGGCGCTGGAGGCTTATGGTGAATGCTTGGCCTGCGAACCCGAAGCCGAGCGGGCGCTGCTGGCAGCAGGCCATGCCGAATTGCTGCTTGAACACGACGAATCGGCGTTGCAGTACTACGAGCGCGCTCTATCTCTACGCGGCCTGGCCAATAGCGGTCAGCACCTGCATCTGGGCGCGGCCTACCAATATGCCGGGCGATGGCGAGAGGCGCAGAGCCTGTTCGAGCAAGTTGTGGCCCACAACCCCAGTCATCACCTCGCCCGCTGGTACCTCAGTCAGTGCGACCTGGCTTTATGCAACTGGCCAAGGGGCTGGGACAACTACAGCAGCCGTTTCGGGGCGGGCGCATCACCCTACCGCCCCCTGCCATTTCGCCCCTGGCAGGGGCATGCCGCCCACGACGAAACGCTGCTCATCCTGGCCGATCAGGGGCTGGGGGACGAGATCCTGTTCGCCTCCTGCATCCCAGACGCCATGGCGCGCGTCGGTCACTGCATCGTCGAGTGCGAACCGCGCTTGGCCAACCTGTTCCGCCGCTCGTTTCCTGAAGCTACCGTCGTTGCTTCGGACCGGCAGGCCGATGCCCGGTGGCTCCAGGGACTGGCTGAGCCGCAATGGCAGATCTTCAGTGGCGACCTCCCCGCCCTGCTTCGCCGCGCCGATGCCGACTTTCCGCCAGAAGGGGCTTATCTGCAGGCCGACCCCGAAAGGATTGGGTACTGGCGCCACCGATTGGAGACCGACTTGGGCCCAGGCCTCAAGATCGGCATCTCCTGGCGGGGTGGCACCGCTTACACGCGGATGCGCTCGCGCAGCCTATCGCCCGAAGACTGGGCGCCCATCCTGGCCACACCGGGTTGCCGCTTCGTCAACCTGCAGTACGGCAACTACCAGCCTGAACTGGCAGACATCAACGCCCGCTTTGGCGGTGCTGTCGTCGATTACCCGGAGGCCCTGGCCGACTATGACGAGACCGCCGCCTTGGTGGCCGCGCTCGACCTGGTGACCACGGTCTGCACCGCCGTGGTCCATCTGGCGGGATCGCTGGGGCGGCCCACCTGGGTGTTGGTGCCCTTCTCCCCGGGGTGGCGCTACACCATCGCCCGCACTTTCATGCCCTGGTACGCCCAGACCCGGCTGTTCCGGCAAGCGACCATTGGCGACTGGAAGATGCCTTGTCATGAATTGGCGGCCGCCTTGGCAGAGTTGACGCAAAACGTCACCTCTGAGCCTTGCTCATGAACTCCGGCCTTGGTTCTGTGTGATTTCCAGACAATTCTGGGTGCGAGACCAGAAAACTAGAATGGCTCGAAAGTTGCTTGACATCTAAAGTCTCGTCGACGGGCAAGACTTTTCCCACTACTTGCAAGGAGCATCAATTGAAATCCATCCAGAAGGGCTTTACGCTCATCGAGCTGATGATCGTCGTGGCAATCATCGGCATCCTCGCTGCCGTGGCACTGCCGGCGTACCAAGACTACACGTTGCGCGCCAAGACGACCGAACTGCTGTTGGCCGCCAGCACCGTCCGAACGTCGGTCACGGAACAGTCGCAAAACAACGGTGCCGTCGGCGCGACCGGTATCAATGCCCCTGGTGCCGCCGGCAAGATCAGCGCTGCATCGATCACAACGGCAACGGGCGTGATTATTCTCAACGGTAAGAACTCCGATTTTGCCAACACCTCCGTGGTAGTCACCCTGACGCCGACCTGGAACACCACCGCAAGCACGCTCACCTGGACTTGTGGTGTCACCCCGACCAACCTCGAGCCGTCCAACTGCCGCGGAGACTAAGCTCCCCGAAGAGAGCTTAGACAAGCTGGACAAAGGCCAAGGCAACTTGGCCTTTGTCGTTTCTGCTGTTGTCCAAACACGATGCTGCCATGCTGATTTCCCCCGACTATGCCCAGTTGAACGCTCAACTCCACCAGAGTCGACCGGATTACGGCGTCAGCGGTCAACAATGGGCTGGCAAGGTGGCGAGCTTGGCGCAGCAGGTTGGCGCCGCAGACATCCTGGACTACGGCTGTGGGAAACAGACGCTTGCAGCCGCGCTTCCCGGCCTCACGGTGCGGGGCTACGACCCGGCGATCGCGGGGCTGGATCAACCGCCGGCGCCTGCTGACATGGTGGTTTGCACCGACGTGCTTGAGCATGTGGAGCCGGACTGCATCGACAGCGTGCTTGATGACCTGTGCCGCGTCACGAACAAGCTGGCCTTCGTGACCGTGGCCACCCGTCCCGCGGTGAAGACATTGGCCGATGGCCGTAACGCACACCTGACGGTGCAGCCGTTGGAGTGGTGGCGGGCCAGCTTCGACAGCCGCTTCGATATCCTGCAGGTGCAGGAGATGGCGGGCTTTGAATTCACCCTGGTCTTGAAGGCGCTGCATGCCGATGTCGATCTCGCGCCCTCTCTGCCCGATGCTCCGGCACCCGCACTGCCCAAACCGATGGCCCACCCCGCCGGTGCCGCGCCGCAATCGATGATTGCCTATGGGGAACAGCGGCTGGTCTTCAACACCCCCAACGAGATGACGGCTTGGCGCGTCCGCTCCCTGTTCGACAAGGAGCCCGACACGATCCGCTGGATTGAGTCGATGCCCAAGGGGAGCGTTCTGCTGGACGTGGGCGCCAATGTCGGGATGTACACGGTGTTCGCCGCGATTGCGCGCCAGGCCAAGGTCTACGCCTTTGAGCCCGAATCGCAGAACTACGCCCTGTTGAACCAGAACATCGCATCGAACCGACTTGGCGAGTCAGTGATCGCCTACCCGCTGGCCTTGTCTGATGAAACTGCGGCGCGTCCGCTCTTCTTGTCAGGGTTCACTGCGGGCGGCTCTTGCCATTCATTCGGTGAGGACGTCGGGTTCGACCTCAAACCGCGCGGCCATGCCTTCGCCCAGGGAAGCTTCAGCATCACGATCGACCAACTCGTCAAGAGTGGGGCGCTGCCTATCCCCGACTACATCAAGATCGATGTGGACGGTTTCGAACACAAGGTGATCCAGGGCGCCGAGCAGACCTTGGCCAACCCCCAGGTGAAGGGGCTGCTGATCGAGCTGAATACCCACCTGCCCGAGCACACCGCCGTCATTACCCGCCTTCGGGCCCAGGGCTTCACTCACGACGCAGCGCAAGCGCAACAAGCCCTGAGGAAATCGGGTGCGTTCGAGGGGGTGGGGGAGTTCATCTTTGAGCGCAGCGTAACGGCTGCCGTCGGGGTTGACTTCGGTCGCACCTGCTCGATCGTGCCGCCACGCAGCACCCAAGGGTGGGCCGTGTTGCAACATGTGTTGGACCGGGTGGCGCGTGCCGAACTGGTGACCGACCCCTTCCCCTACCTCGTCATCGACGAGATCTTTCCGCCTGACTACTACGCAGAACTGCTGGCGCAGTTCCCGACTGCCACCAGCCTGCGGCCCATTGGGCAGACAGGTCGCGTGCCGGTGGATGCCTACCGGGACCGTCATGTGGTGTTGTTTCAGGAAGATGAGCTTTCACGCCTGCAACCCGCCCAACGGGCGTTCTGGCAGTCGATGGCTCAGTGGCTTTACAGCGACCCCTTCGTCAACGCCTTCGTCACCAAGTTCGCTGGAGCGCTGCAGCCCCGGCTCGAATCAATCATGGCGGCAGACGGGAAGATCCTCTCGCGTGGCGATGCGCTGCTGGTCCAAGACCACACCCGCTATGCGATCGGACCGCATACCGACGCCCCGCACCGACTCGTGTCCTTCCTCTTCTACCTTCCGCAGGATGATTCGATGCGGGATCTGGGCACGTCGATCTACCGCCCCAAGGACCCGAATTTCAGCTGCTGGGGAGGGCCCCACCATCCGTTTGAGCCCTTTGACCGGGTCAAAACCATCGACTTCCTCCCGAACCGACTGGTCGCTTTTCCGAAGACGGAGCAGTCCTTCCACGGAGTGGAGCGGATCGAGCGTGAGCATGTCGAACGACGCCTCTTGATCCACAACATCCGCGTGCTGAATTCAGTCACGCACTGAAGCCGAACCCCGCTCAGTCGATGGGCTCGCTCGCTGCTCCGCCCCAACCATGGCTTTGCGTTCCGCAAACCATTCATTGGCGTGCTCGCAGGCTGCGTACTCGTCGAAATACGGGCCTCCAACCGTGAAGTGCACGTTGCGTGCCGTCGGATTCGGCGCGTCGTAGCCAACCAGATGGTTCCAGTCGCGTGGCAAGTCGCCGATCAGCGCATCGTCGTCCAGCCACTTGAACTGGTGCAGTTCCAAGCCTGAGGCCGTATTGACGTAATCGGGGCTCAACGCGCGGCACTTCGTGTTGTTGAAGAGCATCACGCTGCTCCAGTTCTTCTTGCCGTAGGCCGTCTGGGGTTTGCCGAGGAACTTGCTGGCCTCGGTGGGCTGGTGATCGTGCTTGACGCACATCACCGCAAAGCGGTCATCGCGCAGCGCCCAGAGCTCGGCGATGTCGGCGCGCATGAGCATGTCGCAGTCCATGAAGAGGCTCCAACCTTCGAATCCACTGAGGTGCGGTGTCAGGAAGCGGCTGAAGCTGAAGTCGGTGCTCTGCAGTGGGTTGGGCTCGCGCCAGAACAGCCCCTTGAGGTTGTGAAGCGCCAGCGGCACGAAGCTGACGGGCTGGGACGATCGGGCAAGGATGCTGTGGCACAGCACATGCCAGGCGACAATTTCCCGGGCATCGAAACCAATGAATATTCGGATCATGCAGAACGGACCGGCGACGCGGTTGGGGCGCTTGGAAATTCGTTGAAGAGCTGCCGGTAGTAGGGGCCGGTGAAGAGCGCCAAGACGATCGCGAGATCGAGGAGCGAACAGCAGGCAAGAAAAAGCTCGGGCCAGGGCATCCAGTAGTCCGAAGACCACAGAAACAAGATGGTCCAAGCCAGGTTGAGCAGAGCTGCAAGGGCCACGATTTCGCGACCATGGCGCCAGACCCGCCTCGCCCAAGCGCCGGCGGTGGGTACTCGCTGTGCCGCCGCGTACGCGAGCAGCAGCACGGGAGCCTGCGCAGCCAGCGCACCCCAAGGCACGCCGCCCTCGCCCAGCAGAAGAGAAATGTCGGTCTGCCCTCGGAAGGTCGAGACACCCACCATCACCAGCAGCACCCATTGCCGGGCCAGCAGCACAAAAGCTGCCCACATCAGGCCGGGGATGGCCAGCACCCCATGTTGGTTGACGTGAAAGGCCTCTTCCTGAGGCAGAGGTGGCAGGGGCATTTCGATCGCAATGGCAGGGGTACGGGACCGGCCCAGCGGGGTTCGGGCCTGCGGCCCAAGCCTACACCTCAAACACCCGCCCCCTCACCAGCGGCTCGATGCGGTGATCGCTGACGATGGCGCGGACCTGGGCGGTCACGGCGGCGAGTTCGCCGGGCTTGGGGTGGGTGATGTGGACGTTGACGCTGCCGGCGAGATGGGCCAGTTCCTGGGCCAGGCTGCCGGGGGCGAGGTGGCCGGAGAGGTCGGCGAGCCAGCGTTCTTCGTCGCCAAAGGCGGTTTCGATCACCAGGTGGGCGACATGGCGGCCGTGGAGTGCGGCCCAGAGGGCCGGGTTGGGGCCGGTGTCGCCGCTGAAGACCCACAGGCCTCGCGGCGTCTGGATGGCGAAACCGCAGGCCGGCACGGTGTGGGCGGCGGGCAGCACCTCGATCTGGCGGTGGCGGCCGGGCGGGCCGACTGTCAGGGTATCGCCCAGCACAAAGGGTTCGAGCCGCAGGATGGGCCAGGGCGCGCTGGGGATGGCGGTGAAGTCGGGCCAGATCTGGCCGTTGAAGAGGTGGGCGCTCAGCGCGGCCAACGTTTCGGGCAGGCCGCGCACGCGGATGGGGCCGCGCTCGGGCTGGGCCAGGCGCGCCTTCATCACGCTGTCGGCCAGCAGCGGGATGGCCAGCACATGGTCCAGGTGCGAGTGGGACACCAGGATCTCGTCGATGCGCATCATGGCCTCCAGCGAGAGCTCGCCCACGCCCGTGCCGGCATCGATCAAGACGGTCTCGTCGAGCAGAAAGGCCGTGGTGCTGCTACCCGCCGCGATGGAACCGGAGCAGCCCAGCACCTCTACGCGCACGCGGCTCTCCTCAGCGGACAGGGAGGCGGTGGACGGCTGGAGACTCATGAACTGGTGGCGGACCTGCGGCAGATCCGACGGCAGATCGCTGGCGGGAGGCGGTGACGCTGGAGGTGCGGAAAACCGGGAGCAGGCGGATGCGGGCCTGTCAGCCCTGCATGAACCGCATCTGCGTGCCGGCCAGCTCGATGACGTCGCCGTCCGTCAGGGGCACCGGGTCGCGCGCCACGGCCTGGCCGTTGACGGAAGGCCGGGCCGCGCCCTCGACATGGGCGAACACGTAGCCGCCCGGTCGCTTGGTGATGGAGGCCACCTGGACGCCGGGCTTGCCGACGGTGGTGACCACCTTGTTGAGCGGCACCTCGCGCCCGGCCGCGGTCCCGTTGAGCACCTTGATGGAGGCGGGCGCCACGCCCGACAGGGCGCCAAAGTCGGATGGCGCACCAAAGCCTGACGGGGTGCCGAAACCGGAAGGGGTGCCGAAACCTGTCGGCGAGCCGAAGCCGGTGGGCGCCGAAAAGACCGACCGGCTGAACCCCGGGGCGCGCGCCGCAGCGCCGGCCCGCTCACCCGCGGCCGCCTGGGCATCCTGGGTCTCGCCACCCATGTAGGTGATCTTGTACTTGCCGATCTCGAAGCTGTCCTTGCTGTGCAGTTGCTCGCGCTTGACCGGGCGGCCGGCCATGTAGGTGCCGTTGGTGCTGTTGTTGTCCTCGAGGAAGGCCTCACTGCCCTGCATCTGGATCACCGCGTGCTCACCGCTGACGGCCAGGTTGTCGATCACGACATCGTTGTAGGGACGGCGCCCGAGCGTCGTCCTGTCCTTGGTGATCTGGACTTCCCTGACGACCACCCC
The DNA here is from genome assembly GCA_903889735.1 of uncultured Methylibium sp. GTDB lineage: Bacteria > Pseudomonadota > Gammaproteobacteria > Burkholderiales > Burkholderiaceae_C > Methylibium. The sequence goes on along the minus strand of CAISYQ010000120.1, from coordinate 4,153 downwards.
ATCGAGCGAAACGATCAGCTTGGCCATGCGCGATCCGTGTTTTCGAATTCCATCGCTTCTGCTCAACGCATCTGCGGGGCTTTGCGGCAATTCAGCGTTTGAAGGGCCACCAAGCGCGTGCGGTCTGGCCCGCGCCTGAAGCCCGAACCAGAATGACCGAGATGTTATCTCGTCCGCCGGCTTTGTTGGCGGCGTGGATCAGCGCCTGTGCGGCGGCGGGCAGGGCTTCATGGGCGGCCAGCACGGCGGCGATGCGGTCGTCCGGGATCATGTCGGACAGGCCGTCGGAGCACAGAAGCAGGCAGTCACCGGCTTGGGTCGTGTGCACATGGGTCTCGACCTCGACCGTGGACTCCACCCCGACGGCGCGGGTGACGAGGTTGCGGTGATTCGACACGGCCGCCTGCGCCGGCGTGATCAGACCCGCATCGAGCTGCTCCTGGAGCAGGGAATGGTCGCGGGTGATCTGCGTCAGGGCCCCGCCCCGCCAGCGGTAAGCGCGGGAGTCGCCCACATGCGCCACGATCATCTGCGCACCCCGGAACGCCGCCGCCACCAGCGTGGTGCCCATGCCCGAACACTGCGGTTGGGTGTTGGCCGCATCGAAGATCGCGCGGTTGGCATGGACGATATGGCGCTCCATGGCGCTGCAGACATCGTCGTCGCCGGCTTGCTCACCCGCCTCTGCCAGCCAGCGCCCGTACTCGGCGCAGATGAGGCTGGTGGCCATGCCGCTGGCGACCTCCCCGGCGTTGTAGCCGCCCATGCCATCGGCCAGAACGGCCAGCGACGCGGGCTCGTCGAACACGACCGAATCCTCGTTGTTGTTGCGCGCCAACCCGGTGTCGGTCGCGCAGGCGAACTCGAGCTGAAGGGCGGGGGCAGGCGGAGAAGAGGTCATCGGCACAGAGCAAAGCAACGGCTCAATGCCGAGTTGCCAATTGTGACTCCGCCAGGGCGGACTGGGCAGTCCCCCCGGCGGAGGGGGACGGGTCTGCCGCCTCTTCGGGCAAGTTCTCAGGCGCCGACGCCATCATGGCGGCGACGGCGCGAAGGTCGCCAGCCATCAGGTCGCCGGTGGCGTAGCGCCGGTCGGGGTGCTTGCCGAGCGCCAGCGCCACCACGTCGGCCAGCGCCTGGGGGAGATCGGGGCGCAGGCTGCGGATGTCGGGCGCAGGCTCGTGGGCGATCGCATGGATCAGGCTCGACATCGAGCCCCCGCGGTGCGGCAGCGCCCCGGTCAGCAACTGGAACAGGGTGACGCCCAGGGAGTAGAGGTCGCTGCGCCCATCGAGCCGCGTGCCGGCCATCTGCTCGGGCGACATGAAGCTTGGCGTGCCGAGCACGAGGCCAGTGCGCGTCTGGGTGGAGTCGATGATGCGGGCGATGCCGAAGTCGGTGACCTTCACCGTGCCGGCGAGGGTGTCGATCATGATGTTGGCGGGCTTGATGTCGCGGTGCGTCACGCCCTGCCGGTGCGCGTAGGCCAGGGCCTGTGCGACCCGCGCCACGATCTCCAGCACCTCCGGCACCGGCAGCAGATGGCTCGGTGACGCATGCTGATCCAGGTCGTGGCCGCTGAGCAGCTCCATCGCGATGAAGGCCACGCCCGCATCTTCACCGGCCTCATGGACCGTCACGATGTCCGGATGCTGCAGCTGGCCGGCCATCTCGGCCTCCCGGAAGAAGCGCTGGCGAGCTTCTTCCAGGGCCTCGCCGTGGAACTCCTGGCTCAGCGCCAAGGTCTTGAGGGCGACCCGCCGGCCGCTGCGCTCGTCATGGCAGAGCAGCACCCGGCCCATGGCACCCTGTCCGAGGTCCCGCTCCACCCGGTAGGGCCCGATCCGCCGCGCGGCGCGGTTCGCTGCGCCCCCAGACAGGTCCGCGGGCGAAGCCCCGGGATGGGTATCGACGAAAGACGGCGTCGAGGCCGGCCGGCCGGCGCCGGGGCGTCGGCTCGGCCTGGCGTGGGGCCCTGCGCGCCGCCACCACCCGACCAGCGCGGCCACGACGATCGCCAGCACCACCAAGGCCAGGCCCTGGGAGAGGCTCACGCGCGGCTCCTGCGGCGGTGGATGGGCATCAGGGAGCCTGGGTGGCCCAGGTCACTCCCCGGCCTGGGAGCCAGGGGGGAGACGCGAGACCGGCCGCCATCCGCATGGGATCAGCCTGGGCTTGCTCGCCGCTGGAGCAGGCGCCCCAGAAGGTAAACCAGCACGGCGCCGCCGACACCGAACGAATACTTCAGTGCATCGGTCTGGGCGAGCTTGGGCAGTTGCGGCCAGATCTCGGGGTTGACCAAGGCCGGGTCGGACAGCAGCATGGTGCCGGCGATCCACCCCAGCAGCATGGCCCCTGCGGTGATGATCGACGGGAAGCGGTCCATCAGCTTGATGACCAGCTGGCTGCCCCAGACGATGATGGGGATGCTGACCAACAGACCGAAGATCACCAGCGGCATCTGGTGCGCCTCGCCCGCGCCCTGGGCCGCCCCGGCAATGGCGATCACGTTATCGACGCTCATCACGAGGTCGGCGACGATGACGGTCTTCACCGCCGCCCAGAGCCGGTCGGAAGCCTGGATCTTGGCGTGCTCGTCCTCATGCTCCGGCACCAGCAGCTTGACCCCGATCCACACGAGCAGCAGGGCGCCCACGATCTTGAGGAAGGGGATGGCCAGCAACGTGAGCGCGAAGAAGATCAGGATCACGCGCAAAACGATGGCACCCGCCGTCCCGTAGATGATGCCCTGGGTGCGCTGCTTGGCCGGCAGCTTGCGGCAGGCCAGCGCGATCACGACCGCGTTGTCACCGCCCAGCAGGATATCGATCATGATGATCTGGCCGACGGCGACCCAGAACTCCGGGGTCATGAATTGTTCCATGGCTGTCCTCAGTGACTAAAAGGCCGGGCGCTGGCGGCGAAGTGGGGCGGTCAGATCAAGGCCTTGAGCAGCTTGGCCATCTCGGACGGGTTGCGCGTGATGGTGAAGCCGCATTCCTCCATGACGGCGAGCTTGGCATCGGCGGTGTCGGCGCCGCCCGAGATCAGCGCGCCGGCGTGGCCCATGCGCTTGCCCGCGGGGGCAGTCACCCCGGCGATGAAGCCGACGATGGGCTTCTTCATGTTCGCCTTGCACCAGCGCGCGGCCTCGGCCTCGTCGGGTCCGCCGATCTCGCCGATCATGATCACGGCATCGGTGTCGGGGGCGTCGGTGAAGAGGCGCAGCACGTCGATGTGCTTGAGCCCGTTGATCGGGTCACCGCCGATGCCGACCGCCGAACTCTGGCCCAGGCCCAGCTCAGTGAGCTGCGCCACCGCCTCGTAGGTGAGGGTGCCGGAGCGACTGACCACGCCGATGCGGCCCTTGCGGTGGATATGACCCGGCATGATGCCGATCTTGATCTCCTCGGGCGTGATCAGGCCCGGGCAGTTGGGTCCGAGCAGCAGGGTCTGCTTGCCGCCCGCGGCTTCCTTGGCCCGCATGCGGTTGCGGACCTCGAGCATGTCGCGCACGGGGATGCCTTCGGTGATGCAGATGGCCAGGTCGAGGTCGGCCTCGACCGCTTCCCAGATCGCCGCCGCGGCGCCGGCCGGCGGCACGTAGATCACGCTGACGGTGGCGCCGGTGGCGGCGGCGGCCTCGCGCACGCCGGCATAAATCGGGATGCCCTCGAAGTCCTCACCGGCCTTCTTGGGATTCACGCCGGCCACGAAACAGGCCGCGCCGTTGGCGTAATCGCGGCAGCCGCGCGTGTGGAACTGACCGGTCTTGCCGGTGATGCCCTGGGTGATGACCCGGGTGTCCTTGTTGATCAGAATGCTCATGTCGAAAGTCCTTCGGTGCTCGCGGGGCGGCTCATTGCGCGGCGGCGGCAACCACCGCCTGGGCCGCTTCGGCCATGGTGTTGGCGGCGATGATGGGCAGGCCGGAGTCGGCCAGCATCTTCTTGCCGATGTCCTCGTTGGTGCCCTTCATGCGCACCACCAGCGGAACCTTCAGGCCCACCGCGCGGGAAGCGACGATCACGCCGTCGGCGATGGTGTCGCAGCGCATGATGCCGCCGAAGATGTTGACCAGGATGGCCTTGACCTTGGGGTTCTTCAGCATGATCTTGAAGGCTTCGGTCACCTTCTCGGGGGTGGCACCGCC
>CAISYQ010000119.1 GCA_903889735.1 uncultured Methylibium sp. | reverse complement strand
GCAGCAGGAAGCCCAGCAGGTAGAGGCCGGTCTCGAAGTGGGTGTAGCCGTGGAAGGCCTGGAAGGCCATGGCGCCCAGCACCGCGGCGCTGTAGGTGGCCAGCATCACGCCGCCCACGGCCAGCACCTTGGGCAGCATGAAGGTCCAGTCCGGCGCGGCGCTGGCGTCGACGATCTCGTGCATGCGACGCTCGCGGTCGCGCCAGACCAGCTCGCCACCATAGAAGATCGCGATCAGGATGGGGAATAGGTTGAAGCTGCCTTCGAGCTCCTGCACGACCGCCCGCGTGACGGGCAGGTAGTCCACCCCGCGGGCCACCACCATGCCCGACAGCGCCCCCACCGCGTTGAAGAGCCCCAGGAAGAGCAGCACGACGAAGGCCGGGCTGCGCAGCACGAAGGCCATGTCGAAGCGCACCAGCGCGAGGAACTGTGCCGCCGACGCGCTGCCGCCCGGGCGCGGCCGGGCCAGCTCGCGCGGCGCCGGCGCCGGGTCGGCTTTCGCGGACTTGCCCCGGCGCGAAGCGCCTGCCTGCACCCGGGAGCCGCGCGCCTCGAACCGGAAGACCGTATAGGCCAGCGCAAAGAGCGCCGCGCCGACGGCCAGCCACAGCAGGCGGTTCTGCAGCAGCAGCCCGTCCAGCGGCGGCACCTGGGTGTTGCGCTCGGCGGCGGTCCAGTACCTGGTCACCTGGTTCAGCGCGCTCATGCCGAAGGGATCGGACCAGGCCGAGACCGCGTCCCAGGCCGGGTCACGCAGCATCACGCGCGTGACCACGAACAGGATCAGGAAGACCAACACGCCCAGGAAGGTCCACATCATCGAGCGGGTGGCGGTGGCCAGCGCGAAGAAGCCGGCCGCCGTCGCCAGCACCGTGGGCAACCCGAACACGAAGGCCGCGTAGAGGTAGTGGCCAATGACGGTGGGCCCGAGCTTCTCCGGGTCGACCCAGGGCATGAAGCTGCCCACCAGCATGGCCAGCGGCACCGACAGCATCACCGCGAAGGCCACAAGCACCGCCCCGGTGAAGCGCCCCACCAGGTAGTCGAACTTGGTCACGCGGGTGCTGCGCACCAGCGGCGCGAAGCCGGTCTCGTCGTCGCGGATGACGACGTTGGCCACGAAGGCCGTCACCACGAAGAGACCGAAGACGTTGAGCACGCCCAGCGTCTGCAGGATGGCGTAAGGCGCGTTGACGTGGACGTTCCCGCCGGCACCGATCTGGATGTTCTCGGAGGTGACGCTGCCGAAGGCGAACAGGAAGAAGAGCGCGAAGGCGACGAAGAAGAGCGGCGAGCGCAGCTGGTAGCCGATCTCGAAGCGGGCGATGCGGGCGAGCATGGGGCCTCCCGCGCCTTCAGGCCGATACCGCCGCGGCCGCCGCCGCGCGACGCGTCTCGACCAGCGTGGCGAAGTAGAGGTCCTCGAGGCTGGCCTCCACCGGCTCGAAGCCGGGCTCGGGCGGCGCGTCGGCCAGCACGTGGATCACGGTGCGGCCTGCGCGCAGCCGGTGGGCGATGACGTTCATGGCCGCCTGGTAGGCGGCCAGCTGCCCGGTCTCGATGGCGCGGCGCCACACCCGGCCCTTCAGGGTGTCGACCAGCTCGCCCGGCGCGCCCTGCAGCACGATGCGGCCGCCCGCCAGCACGGCCATGCGAGGGCACAGGTCGGTCACGTCCTCGACGATGTGGGTGGACAGGATCACCACCACGTTCTCGCCGATCTCGGCCAGCAGGTTGTTGAAGCGGTTGCGCTCCTCCGGATCCAGACCGGCGGTGGGCTCGTCGACGATGATGAGTTCCGGACGGCCGATCAGCGCCTGCGCCACGCCGAAGCGCTGGCGCATGCCGCCCGAGAAGCCTGCCACCGCCTTCTTGCGCACCTCCCAGAGGTTCACCTGCACCAGGAGGGTCTCGACCGTGTCGCGCCGCTCGCCGCGGGCCGTGATGCCCTTGAGCACCGCCAGGTGGTCCAGCAGGTCCATCGCCGAGACGCGCGGGTAGACGCCGAAGTCCTGCGGCAGGTAGCCGAGCGTGGCGCGCAGCTTCTCGGGCTCGCGCAGCACGTCGATCGGGCCGAAGCGGATGCCGCCCTCGCTGGGTGTTTGCAGCGTCGCCAGGCAGCGCATCAGCGTGGACTTGCCCGCCCCGTTGGGCCCGAGCAGGCCGAACATGCCGCGAGGGATCTCCAGGCTCACCGCGTCGAGCGCGCGGGTGCCGTTGGGATAGACATGGGTGACGTCGTCGAGGCTGAGCATGGACAGGTCCTTCAATGGGGCATGACGCGAGCGCCTATGAGATCCTGCCGGGCGCATGGGCAGTCCTGCCAGTGTCGGCGAAGGCGGGCTGCTCGAACGCCCTTCGCGTGGCACCTTGCGACGAACGGCAGATCCGGTGGTCTGGCCCGTGAGCTCGGCGCGCCCACCTCCCTGGGCACGCCGACGCCCACCGTCCTAAGATCCGGACAGCCGCCCTCACCACCCCTCTCGGAGCACGCCCCCGCCATGACTCGTCGCCGACCGCTGCTCGCCGCCGCCGCGCTGTCCCTGCTCGGCCCCGCCCACGCCATGATCCCTGCGTGGCCGACGGGGCCTGTGCGTCTGGTGGTGCCGGCGCCCGCCGGCAGCTCTCTCGACGTGATTGGGCGGCTGCTCGCTGAGCGGCTCGGTCGCTCGACCGGCTGGAGCGGGACGGTCGTGGTGGACAACAAGGCCGGCGCGGGCGGCCTGATCGGCATGGATGCGGTGGCCAAGGCACCGCCCAACGGCCAGATGCTCGCGCTCGGCTTCAACGGGCCGGTGGCCTTTGCCCCCCACCTCTACCGCCGCATGCCCTACGACCCGGCCAAGGACCTGGCCCCGGTCGTGATGACGACCCTGCAGCCCAATGTGCTGGCGGTGAGCGCCCGGCTGCCCGTGAAGACGCTGCAGGACTTCATCGCCCATGGCCGCCAGCAGGCGGGCCGGATGAACGTGGCCTCGGTCGGCCTGGGCAGCGCCAGCCACCTGACCATGGAACTGCTGATGGCCGAAGGCCGTTTCACCGCGACCCATGTGCCCTACAACGGCTCGCCGCCGGCTGCGCAGTCGGTGGCCCAGGGCGACACCGACGCCCTCTTCGCCGCGGCACCGGCCCTGCTGCCGCTGGTGAGAAGCGGCCACCTGCGGCTGATTGCCGTCAGCAGCCGCGATCGCTTTGCGGCACTGCCCGAGCTCCCCGGCATGGCCGAGGGCGGTCTGCCCGGCATCGACGCCCTGGTCTGGAACGGCCTCTTCGTCGCCGCTGGCACGCCCGCCGGGGTGGTGGACGGGATCAATGCCGACATCAACGCCGCCTTGCGGGAGCCGCTGCTGCGCGCAGCGCTCCATGACCAGGGCCTGGCGGTCGGCGGCGGCAGCGCCGAGGCCTTCCGTCAGCGGGTGGACGCCGATTCACGGCATTGGGGCGCGGTCATCCGGCGCATCGGGCTGACGCTCGAGGCTTGAGCTCAGCCACCCCGCCGGTCCGCCGACCTTCAAGGACTGGGCGCGCGCGCCCCGAAGATCGCGGTGCCGACCCGCACGATAGTGGCGCCCTCGAGCACGGCGGCCTCGAGGTCGGCGGTCATGCCCATGGAGAGCGTGTCCAGGTCCAGCCCCGCGCCGCGCAATGACGCCAGCAGCTCGCGCAGGGCCCGGTGGGGCCGGCGCTGCGCCTGGAGATCTCCAGCCGGCTCGGGGATGGCCATCAGGCCGCGCAGCCTCAGCCGCGGCAGCCGGGCCACGTCCTGAGCCACGGACGCCACCTCCTGGGGGAGCAGCCCGCTCTTGCTGGCCTCGCCGCTGATGTTGACCTGGAGGCAGACCTGCAGCGGCGGCAGATGCGGCGGGCGCTGGTCGCTCAGGCGCTGCGCGATCTTGAGCCGGTCGACCGAGTGCACCCAGTCGAAGGCCTCGGCCACCGCACGCGTCTTGTTGCTCTGCAGCGGGCCGATCAGGTGCCAATCGATCTGCTCGCGCAGGTCGGCCAGCGCGGCCATCTTGTCCAGCGCCTCCTGCACGTAGTTCTCGCCGAAAGCCCGCTGCCCGGTGGCTTGCGCCTCGCGCACCGCCTCGGGGCCGACGGTCTTGCTGACCGCCAGCAGCAAGACCGCCGACTCCGGCCGGCCCGCCAGGGCGCAGGCCTGGGCGATACGCGCCCGGACTCGTTGTGTGTTGCCTGCGATCATCGCCATAATCCTTTGACTCTCCGTCGCTCAGCAGGTCAGGCCCTGCCGCTTATCCGTCCATGGACATCACCCAACTGCTGGCGTTCTCGGTCAAGAACAAGGCGTCCGACCTGCACCTCTCGGCCGGGCTGCCGCCGATGATCCGCGTGCACGGTGATGTGCGCCGCATCAATGTCGACCCGCTGGACCACAAGGAGGTCCACGACATGGTGTACGACATCATGAACGACGCCCAACGCAAGGCCTACGAGGAGGTGCTGGAGTGCGACTTCTCCTTCGAGATCCAGGGCCTGGCGCGCTTTCGGGTGAATGCCTTCAACCACAACCGCGGCGCGGGCGCGGTGTTCCGCACCATCCCAAGCAAGATTCTCTCTCTGGAGCAACTCAACGCGCCCAAGGTGTTCGCCGAACTGGCACTCAAGCCCCGCGGCATGGTCCTGGTGACCGGCCCCACCGGCTCCGGCAAGAGCACCACGCTCGCGGCGATGGTGAACCACCTCAATGAGCACGAATACGGCCACATCCTCACGGTGGAGGACCCGATCGAGTTCGTGCACGACTCCAAGCGCTGCCTGATCAATCAGCGCGAGGTCGGCCCACACACCCAGTCCTTCAGCAACGCGCTGCGCTCGGCGCTGCGCGAGGACCCGGACTGCATCTTGGTCGGCGAGATGCGCGACCTGGAGACCATCCGCCTGGCGCTGACCGCCGCCGAGACCGGCCACCTGGTGTTCGGTACCCTGCACACCAGCAGCGCGGCCAAGACGGTCGACCGCATCGTCGATGTCTTCCCGGCCGCCGAGAAGGAGATGGTGCGCGCCATGCTGTCGGAGTCGCTGGTGGCGGTGATCTCGCAGACGCTGTGCAAGACCAAGGACGGCGCCGGCCGGGTGGCGGCCCACGAGATCATGATGGGCACGCCCGCGATCCGCAACCTCATCCGAGAGGCCAAGATCGCCCAGATGTACAGCGCCATCCAGACCGGCAACAACCTGGGCATGCAGACGCTGGACCAGAACCTGACCGAGCTGGTCCGCCGCAACCAGATCACGGCGGCGGAGGCCCGCAGCCGGGCCAAGTCGCCCGAGAATTTCCCCGGTTGACCCCGCAAGGGATTGAGGAGCTCGTCCCATGGAACGCGATCAGGCGTCGAAATTCATCAGCGACCTGCTCAGGTTGCTCGTCAGCCGCAGTGGCTCCGACCTCTTCCTCACGGCCGACTTCCCGCCCGCCATCAAGGTGGATGGTCGGGTCACCAAGGTGTCGCCCCAGCCCCTGACGGCCCAGCACACGCTGGTACTGGCGCGGGCCATCATGAACGACAAGCAGGCGGCCGAATTCGAGCGCACCAAGGAGTGCAACTTCGCGATCGCGCCGACCGGCATCGGGCGCTTCCGGGCCAATGCCTTCATGCAGCAGGGCCAGGTGGGGATGGTGCTGCGGACCATCCCCAACACCCTGCCCTCGATCGACTCGCTCAAGCTGCCCGTGATCCTCAAGGAGGTGGCGATGGCCAAGCGCGGGTTGGTGATCTTCGTCGGGGCCACGGGCTCCGGCAAGAGCACCTCGCTGGCGGCGATGGTGGACCACCGCAACGAACACTCCTACGGCCACATCATCACGATCGAGGACCCGGTGGAGTTCGTGCACCCGCACAAGAACTGCATCATCACCCAGCGCGAGGTCGGGATCGACACCGACGACTGGGCCATCGCGCTGAAGAACACGCTGCGCCAGGCGCCCGACGTGATCCTGATGGGCGAGATCCGCGACCGCGAGACCATGGAGCATGCGGTCTCCTTCGCCGAGACCGGCCACCTCTGCATGGCCACCCTGCAT
>CAISYQ010000118.1 GCA_903889735.1 uncultured Methylibium sp. | reverse complement strand
TGCTGGAATCACCCTCGGCCTTCTTCCAGGGCATGGCCGGCAGCCGGCTGCCGATCGCGGTGGCGCATGGCGAAGGCTTTGCCGACTTCACCCAGCGCGGCGATGCGCGGACCGTGCAGCGGGCGATGCGCTTCGTCGACACCACCGGCCAGCCCACCGAGGCCTATCCCGCCAACCCCAATGGCAGCCCCGGTGGCCTGACCGCGGTGACCACGCCCGACGGCCGCTTCACGGCCCTGATGCCTCACCCGGAGCGGGTGTTTCGCAACCTGCAGATGAGCTGGAGCCGCGGCGATCCCACTGCCACCAGCCCCTGGATGCGGATGTTCGAGAACGCCCGGCGCTGGGTCGGGGCCGCCTGAACAGCCCGACCCCGCCGCCGCCGGGCAAGGTCCGGTGGCGGTGTGGGGATTCAGAGCCGGCGGTATTGCGCCAGCAGCTTCTCCATGGTGGTCAGGCGCTCATGCTCGTGCAGCCACTGGGTGGGCGCGAGGTTGACGGCGCGCACCACGTCATGGCCGCCAGGCCGCAGGTCCAGCACGTTGATGCAGGCCGGTTGCTGTTCCAGGGCGCCGAAGAAGGCGCGCTGTCCCGACATCAGCGTGGACAGCAGGGCCCGGTTGACGCCGCCGTGCAAGACCATCAACAGGCATTCCCAGTCGTCGCGTGCGCGCCACCGTGCCAGGGCCGGCAACACGCGGTCCAGCAGCTCGCCGACCGACTCGCCGCCGAGGAATCGGCGCGATTCCACCTCCGGCCCCGAGCGGAAGGCATCGAGGAAGGCCGACTCGACTTCCTCGGGCGGGATGCGGGACAACCGCCCGCCGCGGATTTCCTGCAGCGCGGGCTCATGGGTGATCTCGATCTGCTGGGCCGAGGCCGCCAGCACGCGCTGGGCCGTCTGGACGGTGCGGGGCAGTCCGCTCGCAACCACCTTATCGAACCGAACTCCGCTGCGCGCGAACAGCGCTCCTGCGGCGTCGGCCTGGCGTTCGCCATCGGCGTTGAGGGGCACGGTCTCGGCCGGCAGCGGCGAACCATCGGCGCGGAAGTAGTCGACCGAGCCGTGGCGCATCAGGTAGATGCGGCGGCGGGGAGGGGCGCTCTCGGGATGGGCTGCGCGAGTTGGATGAAGGGGATCGCCTTCGGGGCGGCTCGGTGGGCTCAGGGGATTGTCTTTAGGCATGACCCAGCTTCGGGCGTCGGGCGCTTCATGTCTGTCACCCGCCGGACAAGATCAATACGGCCCGTTCTCCCAGAGAGCTCCAGCGCAGGGCGCAGGGCTTGAATGTAGGGGCTTCATGCTAGAGTTCTCAAGGAATATTGCAACAGCATCCATGAACTTTTACGCACGGCTGGGTTGGCTCGGGCTTGTCCTTGTGGCGGTGGCGCCCAGTGCCGTGGGCGTGGGTTTTGGCGCGACGCCCGGCGGGGCCATCATCGGCCTTCCCGTCGACCTGCGAATTCCGCTTCGGCTCGAAGCCGGCGAGGAGATCAGCGCCGACTGCGTGGCCGCCCAGGTGCTGTTCGGCGACAACGCTCAACCGGCCGGCGCGGTGTCGGCCAAGCTGGAGCCGGCACCACCCGGTTCGCTGCAGCGCATCCTCCACATCCAGACCACCACCCGCATCAACGAGCCGGTGATCACGGTCGAGCTCGCCGTGGGCTGCGTGTCCCGGGTGTCTCGCAGCCTCACGCTGTTCGCCGACCCTCCCCCGGTGGTGGCCGTGGCGCCGTCGGATTCGGCGCCGACCGCCGACTCCCTCAACACCCCGTCTGCGGTCCTGCCTGCTGCAGCGACTGCTTCGTTGGAAAACGCATCGCCGGTGCCGACAGCCGCCACGGCCTCCCGTGACCCGGCCGCCCCCAAGTCCGAGGCCGCGGCGAAACCTGCAGCGGCCGCGCCCGCCGCAGCACCGCCCATGGCGAACCGCGGCAGCGCCCCGGCACCCGCGCCTGCTGCTTCACGAAACGCTGCGCCGGCGGCCCCGCAGACCGGTGTCGTTGCCCAGGCCTCGCCCACCATCGCCATTCCTGCGGGGGTGCCTGCGGTCGTTGCACCCAAGGCCTCGGCACCGACCGCCGTGCCGAGACTGAGGCTTGCGACCCTGGAGGAGGGGGCTGCCCCAACCGCTTCGGCTGCCTCTGCGCCCTTGACCTCGGCGTCGAGCTCAGAGCAGGCGGTCACCGCCTTGGCGGCAGCCACCGCGGCGGAGGCGGCTGCCTCATCGCGCGCGACCGAGCTGGAGGCCGCGAGCGCCAAGCTCCGCAAGGAACTCGATCGCACGCAGCAGCAGATCAACGAACTGAGCGCCAAGCTCCGCCAGGTGGAAGAGGCCCAGGGCACGCCGCTGATCGTGTACGGCCTGAGCGCTCTGGTGCTGCTGCTGTCGGCCGCGCTGTGGGTGATGTGGCGGCAGCGCGAGCAGGAGCGGGTACCCAGCGACTGGCTGACGAAGCTGGAGAACCCATCCGACGACGCGCCGCCCTTGGCGGTTGGCGCTTCGCGGACCGTTGGCCCCACGCCGCCCGCGGCTGTGCCGGCGGCAGCCCCAGCCACTGTAGCCACTGCTTTGCCGGTTTCGTCCTGGCAGGCTGCGCCATTGCTGGACAAGGTGAGGATCAGCGAAACGGCCCCGATGCCGCTCCCGCCCTTGGAAATTCCACTGCGCCTGGGAGGTGTCGGTGCGCTGGAGGCCACGAGTCCCGGTCTTGACGCGGAGCGCCGTCCGGTCTCGGTCGAGGAACTCATCGACCTGGAGCAACAGGCAGAATTCTTCGTGGTGTTGGGACAGGACGAGGCCGCGGTCGAATTGCTGACCAACCACCTCACCGGCAGCTCCGACGTCAGCCCGCTGCCCTATCTGAAGCTGCTCGAGATCTTCAAGCGGCGCGGCGATCGCCCAGAGTACGAGCGCCTGCGGGAAGCGTTCAACCAGCAGTTTGCCGGTCATGCGCCTGGCTGGGAGACCGAGCTGGACGGTGGCCTGAGCCTCGACGACTACCCGGCCGTGCTCTCCAACCTGCAGCGCCTCTGGGGGAGCCCGAGGCGCGCCATGGACATGCTCCAGGCGAGCCTGCTCCGGCGTCCCGAAGGGGAGGGCGATGATCCCGGCCCCGCAGCGCGCGACGTCTTTGAGCTTCCGGCCTACCGGGAGCTGATGCTGCTCTATGCCATCGCCCGGGACCTGTCCGAACTGGGCGAGGGCGGCGGTGCCGTCGACCTGCTGCTGCCGCTCATCGGCGGCGATGCCCGCCCACCCGTTGCCGCCGTGGGCGGCTTCGAGCGCCTGTTGTCAACAACCGCCGTCGAGGCCCAGCCTTCGGTGGCCCAGGTGCTGACGGTGGACTTGTCCTTCGACGAGATCGACAACTGGCCCACCAGCCGTGCGGAGCCTGTACGGCGCGCCGGTGGAGACGGCGCCCGCTCCAAGTTCTGATCGTCCCCAGGTTCCCGCGGATCGCTCGTCTTCGTGATCTCGGAAGTCACAGCCGGGTGACGAGCCGCTCCAGCGCGGCATCCAGCGTGCTGTCCTGCTTGGCGAAGCAGAAGCGGATCACCCGCTCCTCGCAGCCACTGGCGTAGAACGCCGACAGCGGGATGGCGGCGACACCGACCTCGGTGGTCAACCAGCGGCAGAAATCGGCGTCATCGCGGTCTCGGTGTGCGGCAAGCCGGCGGTAGTCGACACATTGGAAGTAGCTGCCTTCGCTGGGCAGCAGTTCCAGGCCGGTCGCGGCCAGGCCGCTGCGAAAGCGGTCCCGCTTCGCGGCATAGACATCCGCCAGACCCAGGTAGGGCGCTGGGTCGGCCATGTAGGCGGCCAGGGCGTGCTGCACCGGGGTGTTGACGGTGAAGACGTTGAACTGGTGGACCTTGCGGAATTCCGCCATCAGCACGGCCGGCGCGGCGACATAGCCGACCTTCCAGCCGGTCACGTGGAAGGTCTTGCCGAAGCTGGACACCAGCAGGCTGCGCGCGGCCAGCTCGGGGTGGCGCGCCACGCTCTGGTGGTGGGCACCGTCGAACACCATGTGCTCGTAGACCTCGTCGGCGATCACCAGCGCGTCGGTGGGGCGCAGCAGCGCGGCGAGCTGCGCCATCTCGCCTTCGGTCCAGGCCGTCGCGCTCGGGTTGTGCGGCGTGTTGACGATGATCGCCCGGGTGCGCGGGCCCAGGGCTGCTGCGATGAGCGCGAAATCCGGACGGTAGCTGCCCGGCGTCAGCGGCACCCGGCGGATCACGCCGCCGGCCAGTTCGATGTTGGGGCCGTAACTGTCGTAGCAGGGTTCGAGCACGATGACCTCGTCGCCCGGATGCACGAGCGCGAGGATGGCCGTCAGGATGGCCTGGGTGGCACCCGCCGTGATGGTGACCTCGGTGCCGGGGTCGTAGGAATGGCCGTAGAGCGCGGCGATCTTGGCCGCGACCGCTTCCCGCAGCGCCGGCACACCGGCCATCGGCGGGTACTGGTTGTGGCCAGCGCGCATGGCCTGCGCGACCGCGCCGATCAGGGCCGGGTCGCAGTCGAAGTCGGGGAAGCCCTGGCCGAGGTTGACGGCGCCATGCTGCTGGGCCAGCGCCGACATCACCGTGAAGATGGTCGTACCGACCTGGGGCAGCCGGCTGGTGACCGCGGGCGTGCGGGCGGGTTGGAGGGCTGGCGTGTCGGGGTGCATTGCTTGACCCGTGTTCATGGTCTCAGGGCGACGCGGCGGTGTCGGGCGTGCCGGACAGCGCTCGCTCGATCGCGGTGCGTGTCAGCTTGGGCGACAGCAGCTCGGCGAACCCGAAGACGAAGCTGCGCAGGTAGGCGCCGCGCTTGAAGGCCAGGCGGGCGACGTTGTTGCCAAACAGCGCACCGGCCGGACGCGTGACGAGATCACCGCCCGGCGCGCAGGCGGGATCGTCCTGGATCGCCATCTCGGCGACGATGCCCACGCCCAGGCCCAGCCGCACATAGGTCTTGATGACGTCGGAGTCGATCGCCTCCAGCACCACATTGGGCTTGAGCCCCCGGGCCGCGAAGGCGCTGTCGATCCGCGTGCGGCCGGTGAAGGAGGGGTGGTAGGAAATCAGGGGCTCGCGCGCGAGTTGCTCCAGCGAGAGCCGCGGCTCCGCGGCCAGGGGGTGACCGGCGGGCATCACGATCACGTGCTGCCAGTCGTAGCAGGGCAGGGTGACCAAGGCCTCGAAGTCGCACAGCGATTCGGTGGCCAGGCCCACCTCGGCGGTCTCGTCGATCAGCATGCGCGCCACCTGCTCCGGCGTTCCCTGGTGCAGGCTGATCGCCACCTTGGGGTGGCGGCGGCGCAGCGCGGCCACCGGCCCCGGCAGCACGTAGCGGGCCTGGGTGTGGGTGGTGGCGATGGACAGCGTGCCGGCGTCCTGTTGGCTGAATTCCTCGCCGATGCGCTTGAGGTTGCCGACCTCCCGCATGATGGTCTCGATGGCGGCCAGCACCTGCAGGCCCGGCTCGGTGATGCGCTTGAGGCGCTTGCCGTGGCGAGCAAAGATATCGATGCCGAGCTCGCCCTCGAGTTCCAGGATGGCCTTGGAGATGCCCGGCTGCGAGGTGTGCAGCGCCTTGGCCGTCTCGGTGAGATTCAGGTTGCGGCGGGCCGCTTCCTGAACGAAGCGGAACTGGTGCAGGTTCATGGCGAGGGCGGCCCGCTTGGGGCAGCCACCGAATCGCCGGGCATGCGCGGGTGGGCGGCACAGGCGGCGAGGGCCGAGATCACGACGGGAGACTCGCCCACCGCCGCCGCCACCCGCACCTGCAGGCCGGGGTGGCGGGCCGCAAGAGCGCTGGCCAGCGCGGGCAGGTCCCGCCGCACATGACCGCCCGCGCCGAGGAAGAGCGGCACGACCGTGATGATCGGGCAACGCAGACCGGCCAACTCATCGCCGGTGGTGGCGAGGTCGGGACTCATCAGCTCCAGGAAGGCCAGCCGAACCTCGGCCTCGGGGCGCAGGGCTCGCACCTGGGCCAGCACCGACTGGAAGGGCAGGGCCCATTGGGGGTCGCGGGCCCCGTGCGCGAACAACACGATCCCCTCGGGATTTGGGAGGTTGGGAGGGTTCATCGGTAGCGGACCAGCCAGCTGAAGGCGGCCATGGAGAGGAGCAGGTAGAAGACACTCGGTGCCGCAGCAGCGATCCAGGGTGTCCAGCCGCGCAGCAGCCCCAGGTGGGCCGAGAGGTTGTTGAGCAGCACGAAGCTGATGCCGAGCAGGATGCCGGCAAACACCTTGACGCTGATGCTGCCGGAGCGGGCGTGCAGGTAGGCGAAGGGCAGGGCGAGGCAGACCATCACCAGGCAAGCCAGGGGATACAGCGCCTTCTTCCAGAACTGGATCTGCTGTCGCTGCACGGACTGGTCGTTCTCGGCCAGATGGCTGATGTAGCGGTAGAGGTCGAGGGTGGACATGGTGCGCAAGGGCGCCACCGCCGCCGACACCACCGCCGCCGTCAGCGTGCTGGGCCAGAGCAGCGCCTCCCGACGCTCGTCGGCGGCCAGCTGGCCCTCGGCGGCACCCCAACGGGTGATCTGCACGGACTCGAGCTGCCAGCCGCCATCGATGATCTGGGCCCGTTCGGCGGCGATGCGCGCCAGCTGGCGGCCGTCGGTGGCGAACTCAAAGATCCGAACGTCCGAGAGCTGGCCGCCCGGGCCCACATGGCCCACATGGATGGAGTCGATGCGGTCGCTGGCCAGCCCGTCCCCTGCGGTCGCCACGCGGCGATCCTTGAGCCAGACGCTGACCCGGCGAGTGGCATCGAGCGGAGCCTGGTTGTTGCGCAGGGCGTTGCGCATGGCGTCACCCCGCGCGTCGGTGTAGGGCGCCACATAGTCACCGACCGTGAAGGAGACCAGGCCGAACAGAAGCCCCAGGGTCGCCAGCAGCCACAGCGCCCGCCCCGGTCCCAGGCCGGCGGTGCGCAGGATGGTGAATTCCGAGGATTGGGCCAGGCGGGCCATCGCGTAGATCGTGCCGATCAAGACGGCGATGGGCAGCAACTCGTAGGCATAGCCCGGCAACTCCAGCAGGCAAAAGAGCGCCGCATGCTGCACCCGGTAGGCGCCGCGCCCCACCTGGCCGAGCTCGGCCACGAAGTCGATGAAGAAGAAGAGGGCCAGGAAGGCCACCGTGACAAAGCTGACCGCGCCGATCACGTCGGCGTAGAAGAGGCGTCTGACGGTGCGCATGTTTGTCAGACGGTCGCAGCGGTCGGGCCGCGCCGAAATGGCGGCCTCGAGCCCCGGCCCATCCCGAGGACGGTACCGCGCTCGCGCCACCAGAGCAGCAACAGCGCCAGCGCCAGGGTACCGCCATGCACGCCCAGCAGGGCGGCACCCATGCCGAGCTTGCCGCTGGCCACCCAGGTCTGGCTCAGGTTGAGCAGGTTGTAGTACACAACGAAGGCCAGCAGGGCGAACAACAGGTTCCAGCTGCCGCCGCGGCGCGGGTTTCCTGCCGACAACCCGATGCCGAGCAGAACGAGGTTCACCCCGCCCACGGCCAGCCCGATCCGCCAGGTCAGCTCACCCAGATGGCGCGGGGTCGGCTGCGCGAGCAGCTGCCAGGTGCTGCGCGCCTTCGGCGGGAGCTTGTCCATCGTGCCGCGCTGCGCCCCGCCGACGAGCACACGGTAGGTCTCGAAGCTCGCGATCTTCTTGTCGCCGGTGGCGAGGTCGAGGTCGTTGCGCTGCCCGCGTTCGAGCACGATGTGGCGCTCCGCGCCGACGGTCTCGAGGCGGCCGCTGCGGGCCGAGGTCACGCTCTCGGCCCCATCGCGCTGCTCGAGGACGAAGACATTGCGGGCGAGGCTGCCCTCGTCGGCTTCCCGGTCGATGAAGAAGACCCGTCGGCCGTCGCCCGACATCTGGAACTGGCCCGGCGCAATCCGGGCGAGGTCGGTGCGCTGCTCATAGCGGAACTTCAGGGCCTCGATCTCGCGGTTGCTCCAGGGCCAGGCGAACAACGCCAGCAGCGCCACCATCAAGAGCACCGGCCAGGCCAACTGCAGCACCGGACGCACGAAGCGCAGCAGGCTCACGCCGCTGGCGAACCAGATCACCATCTCGCTGTCCCGGTACATGCGCGTGAGGGTCCCCACCACCGCAATGAAGAGCGAGAGGCTGAGGATGGTGGCGACGTTCTGGAGTGAGATGAAGCCCAGCAGCAGCACGACGTCCTGGGGCGAGATGGCGCCGCTGGTGGCCTGGCCCAGCGTGCGGATCAGGAACATCGTGATCGTGATGGTGAGGATCACGATCAGGGTGGCCGCGAAGCTCCGGGATAGGTCTCGTCTCAGGGATGAATCGAATAACATCGTATGACTTCAAAACGGGTTTCGATTATGGACTTTCGTGCCAAGGCGCAGAGCGTCGACCAGCTTTCCGATGTGTCAGCCGATGCGCTGCTGATCGTGCTTCATGGCGATCTCACGCAACAGCGGCTCGATGCGCCGCTCGCGGCCCTGCTGCTCGACGCCGCCTCCGCGGGGGATCTGCAGGCCAAGTCCGGTCGGGTGCTGTACCTGCACCGTCCGGTCGGCATCAAGGCGCAGCGGGTCGTCTTCAGTGTGGCGGCCAACGGCAGCGTGAAGGCCTTCAAGGCGGCGGTCGCTGCGGGGCTGGCGTGCATCAAGCCCCTGGGCGTGAAGCAGCTCGTGGTGGCCGCGGCCGGTGGCGAGGTGGATGCGGCCCAGGCCGAAGCCCTGGTCACCGCAGTGGCCGACGCCACCTACCAGTACCGCCACACCAAGCCCAGCGCCCCGCCCGCGGGCGCTCTGCGGGGCGTGACCCTGCTGGCCGGCAAGGAGGCGCTCAAGGAGGCCAAGGCCGGCCTGTTGCGTGGCGAGGCCGTCGCGGCGGGTGTGACGCTGGCGCGGGAATGCGCCAACCGGCCCGGCAACCACTGCACGCCCAGCCACCTGGCCGCCGAGGCGCGCAAGCTTGGTCGTGCCCATGGTTTCAAGGTCGAGGTGCTCGACCGCGCTGCCTGCGAGAAGCTGGGCATGGACTCCTTCCTGTGCGTCGCGCAGGGCTCCGATGAGCCGCTCAAGTTCATCGTCCTGCGCTACGAGGGCGCCGCCAAGGCCAGCGCGCCGGTCGTGCTGGTGGGCAAGGGCATCACCTTCGACACCGGCGGCATCTCCATCAAGCCGGCGGGCGAAATGGACGAGATGAAGTTCGACATGGGCGGCGCGGCCAGTGTGCTCGGCACCTTCCGCGCGCTCGGCGAGCTCAAGCCCCGGCTCAACGTGATCGGCCTGATCCCGAGCTGCGAGAACATGCCCAGCGGCCGTGCCGTCAAGCCGGGCGACGTGGTGACCTCCATGTCGGGGCAGACCATCGAGGTGCTCAACACCGACGCCGAAGGCCGCCTGATCCTGTGCGACGCCCTGACCTACGCCGAGCGCTTCAAGCCGGCCGCTGTGATCGACATCGCCACGCTCACCGGCGCCTGCGTGATCGCGCTTGGCCACCACCGCTCCGGCCTCTTCAGCACCGACGACGAGCTCGCCGACAGCCTGCTGGCCGCCGCGGATGCCTCGCTCGACCCTGCCTGGCGCATGCCGTTGGACGAGGAGTACGAGGAGTCGCTCAAGAGCAACTTCGCCGACATGGGCAATGTGGGCGGCCGCGCGGGTGGCGCGATCACGGCAGCCATGTTCCTGCGCAAGTTCGCGGGCAAGTACCGCTGGGCCCACCTCGACATCGCCGGCACGGCCTGGAAGTCGGGAGCGGCCAAGGGCGCAACCGGTCGCCCGGTGCCGCTTCTGACGCATTTCCTGTTGTCGCAGGTGCGCTGAGGGGCTTGGGGCCCGACTTCAGCGCGCGAGCGGGCCCGCCGTGACCGAGGTCAATTTCCACACCGGCATGGCCGATCCGCTGGACTATGCCTGCCGCTTGCTGCGCAAGGCGCAGCGCAGCGGTGCGGGCGTGGTGGTTGCGGGCGATCCCGGATTGCTGGACCGCCTCGACGCCCTCCTGTGGAGCTTCGAGCCGCTCGAGTTCATCCCGCATGTCCGCCTCCGCGGTGGTTTAGTCCCTGCCGCCCACGGCGTGGCGACGCCGATCTGGCTCACCGACGATCCGCGCGAGGCGCCCCACCACGAGGTCCTCGTCAACCTCGGACCTGGGGTGAGCGCCGGGTTCGAGGGCTTCCAACGACTGTTCGAGCTCGTCGGGATCGAGCCTGCGGAGCGCGATGCCGGGCGGCGGCGTTGGCAGCATTTCAAGGCGCGCGGCTACCCCGTGGTTCACCAGGAGGTGGGCGGGTGAGCGAAGGTCGTGATCTCTCCGGCCGGTCCGTGCCCACCTTGACCGAGATCGTGCGGCCGCGCAGGCATCCGGGTGAAGGCCCCGACCTGACTGATGCCCCCAACTTGGCCGATGCCATCGACCAGTTTGATCCCGTCCATGCCGGTCCCGCCCTCACGGCGGTCATCGTTGGCACGGCTGGCGCCGTCGACACTGTGGCGGAGGCAGAACTGTGTCGGCGCGTGCTGGTCGAGCTGCATTGCCGCCTCGCTGATGACCTTGAGGCCCACCTGCGGCTGGCCCTGGCGCCGGTCATCGCCGAACTCACGACCTCGCTCCTCCAGGAGACACAGTCGCGCGTTGCCGATACATTGCGCGAGATGATCCGCGAGGCGGTCGCTCGGGAAATGGCTGAGCGCCAGGAGCGCTGAGCAAGGGCCTCGCCGGTGGCCGACAGAGACCCCATTCCCTGTTGGCAGCGGCCGGCTGGCCTGAAAGCTGTTCTCCACTCCAATCCCCCCAACCCCTTCTCACACTTCATCCCCAGAGGCTCACCATGAATTCCCCATCACTCCATGTCCTGGTCGCCGTGGCGGCCGCTTTCGCTATGGGTACCGTCGCGGCCCAGGATGTCCAGGTCGTGCGCATCGGCCACGTGGCGCCGATCTCCGGCAGCCAGGCACAGAACGGCAAGGACAACGAGAATGGTGCGCGGATGGCCATCGAGGACCTGAACGCCCAGAGCGTCGTGATCGGTGGCAAGAAGATCCGCTTCGAGCTGGTCGCCGAGGACGATGCCGCCGACCCCAAGCAGGGCACGGCCGCCGCCCAGAAGCTGTGCGACGCCAAGGTCAATGGCGTCGTCGGGCACCTGAATTCCGGCACCACCATCCCGGCCTCGACCATCTACAGCCGTTGCGGCCTACCGCAGATCACGCCCTCGGCCACCAATCCCAAGCTCACCCAGCAGGGCTACAAGACCACCTTCCGCCTGTTGGCCAATGACAACGCGCTGGGCGCGGGACTGGCCCTGCATGCCGCCGACAACCTCAAGCTCAAGAAGTTTGCGGTGATCGACGACCGCACCGCCTACGGTCAGGGGGTGGCCGAGGTGTTCAAGAAGACCGCCATGGCGCGCGGCATCCAGATCGTCGACGAGCAGTACACCAGCGACAAGGCCACCGACTTCATGGCCATCCTGACGGCCATCAAGGCCAAGGCGCCCGACGGCATCTTCTTCGGCGGCATGGACCCCCAGGGCGGCCCGATGCTGAGACAGATGGAACAGCTGGGCATGGTCAAGGTCAAGTTTTTCGGCGGCGACGGCATCTGCACCGCCAAGCTGGCCGAGCTCTCGGGCGGGGTGGGCGCGCTGGGCAATGTGGTCTGCGCCGAAGGCGGGGCCTCGTTCGACAAGATGCCGGGCGGCAAGGCCTGGCGGGCGCGGTATGACGCCAAGTACCCGGGCCAGTACCAGCTCTACGCACCCTATGTCTACGACGCCACGATGGTGCTGGTGGACGCCATGAAGCGAGCCAACTCGACCGACCCCAAGGTCTACGCCGCCAAGCTCTTCGAGACCACCTACACCGGCGTCACCGCCAAGATCGCCTTCGAGGCCGATGGCGAGCTCAAGAACCCGATGATGACCCTCTACGTCTACAAGGACGGCAAGCGCGTGCCGCTGAACTGAGCGGGGAGAATCCTGCATCCCTCGGTGTTCGCTGCCGAGGGGCCCTTCCACCGGATCCGTTGCAACGCCGCCTTGATGCAGGCCTTCTATACAATCAATCGCTCCGGAGAGATGGATGAGCGGTTTAAGTCGCACGCCTGGAAAGCGTGTGAGGGTTAACAGCCCTCCGCGGGTTCGAATCCCGCTCTCTCCGCCAGATGCTGCATCGCAAGAGCCGCCTACGAGGCGGTCTTTTTTCGTCGTCTCAGTGGGCCGCGGTTGACCGCATCGGGTGCGCTGGGATTTCGTTCAACCGCTTGCTTCACCGCCCTTGGACCTCACCATGACGCTGCAACTCAATCCCCTGGCCCGGTGGATGGCCTGCCTCGACCGACGGTTGGCCCGCCTCGAGGAACTGATGACAAAGAACACGCTGGCCCGGCGTCGCTACTACTGACCGTGCTGTCGGGGGTCTGAATCGCAGCCCCCCACGGAATCACCACAAGCTCGGGAGTGGACCCGGCGGGGCCGCGCCCGTCATTGCCGAGCGGTTCGGCGCATCTCAGGCGCTGCCTGGGAATGCATGTCTTTGCAGATCGTCGAGTCCGATGAACTGCAGCGCTTTCTGGTGGGTGCTCTCCAGCACCACTGGTGGGGCGACGCCAGCGTCCAGGGCTTCTTTCCAGCGGTGAGCGCAGAGGCACCACCGATCGCCCGGGCGCAGGCCGGAAAACCGCCACTGCGGGCGCGGCGTCGTGAGGTCGTTGCCACGGGCCCGCGAGAAGCTCAGGAATTCGGCGGTCACACGCGCGCAAACCACATGCGTGCCGGTGTCCTGGTCGGCCGTGTTGCAGCAGCCGTCCCGGAAGTAGCCGGTCAGCGGATCGAAGGAGCAGGCGAGCAGCGGCCCGCCGAGGACATTGAGCGCCGACATGGACGGGTGCTCAGCCGGCCTTGGGGCCCTGGCCCTTGAGGAGGGCCATGGCCGTGCCGATCAGCCCCGCGACCTCGCCCATGTGGCCCGGCACGATCATGGTGTTGTTCTTCTGGGCGAGTTGGCTGTAGGCATCGACCGCCCGCTCGGCCACCTTCAGCTGCACCGCCTGTTCGCCCCCGGGCTCTCGGATGGCTGCGGCGATCTGGCGGATGGCGCTGGCCGTGGCCTCGGCTACCGAGGTGATGGCCGCCGCCTCGCCCTGGGCCTTGTTGATCTCGGCCTGCTTCTCGCCCTCCGAGCGGGCGATGAAGGCCTCGCGCTCGCCGGTGGCGATGTTGATCTGCTCCTGGCGGCGCCCTTCGGAGGCGGCGATCAAGGCGCGTTTCTCGCGCTCCGCGGTGATCTGGGCCTGCATGGCGTGCAGGATGGCCGCGGGCGGCGTCAGGTCCTTGATCTCGTAGCGCAGCACCTTCACGCCCCAGTTCAGCGCCGCGTTGTCGATCTCGCGCACCACCTCGGCATTGATCGCCTGGCGCTCCTCGAAGGTCTTGTCGAGCTCCATCTTGCCAATCACGCTGCGCAGGGTGGTCTGCGCGAGCTGGGTGATGGCGATGAT
>CAISYQ010000117.1 GCA_903889735.1 uncultured Methylibium sp. | reverse complement strand
CTATGAGAAATTGGGCATGGAGGAGATCGTCTCCCCGCTGGCGGACAAGGCCTTGTTCGCCGGGACCATGATCGACTACAACGTGCGCGCCGAGCGCATGGGCTGGTTGCCTTCTGCGCCGCAGCTTAGGACCAACCCACTCCAGGTGGTCAGGGACGCCACCGCTGCGGGTCTGGATGCGAAAGACTACGTGGTTCGCGGCCTGCGTGACGGGACCCTGCAGATGAGTTGCGAGGATCCAGATGCGCCGCAAAACTGGCCTCGCAACATGTTCGTCTGGCGCAGCAACCTTCTGGGCAGCAGCGGCAAGGGCCACGAGTACTTCTGCAAGCACCTGCTGGGCACCCAGAACGGCGTGCAGGGCAAGGATCTCGGCCGGGATGACGCAAAACCCGAGGAGGTCGTTTGGCACGAACAGGCCCCCGAGGGCAAGCTGGACCTGCTGGTGACGCTGGACTTCCGCATGAGCACGACCTGCCTCTACAGCGACGTCGTGCTGCCCACCGCGAGCTGGTACGAGAAGAACGACCTCAACACCAGCGACATGCATCCCTTCATCCACCCCTTGAGCGCGGCCATCGATCCGGTGTGGCAGGCACGCAGCGACTGGGAGATCTACAAGGGTTTCGCCAAGGCCTTCAGCGAGGTCTGTGTCGGGCATCTGGGCGTGGAGAGGGAGGTCGTCCTGACGCCCCTGATGCACGACACCCCGGCCGAGCTGGCGCAGCCCTTCGACGTGAAGGAGTGGCGCAAGGGCCAGTGCGAACTGATCCCGGGCAAGACCGCTCCGCAAGTGACCGTGATCGAGCGCGACTATCCGAACGTCTTCAAGCGCTTCACCGCACTCGGCCCCCTGATGGAAAAGCTCGGCAATGGCGGCAAGGGCATCGGCTGGAAGACTGGTACCGAAGTTGAGCAACTCGGCCAACTCAACGGCAAGACGCTGGCAGAAGGTGTCACCCTTGGCATGCCCAGGATCGTCACCGATATCGATGCCTGCGAAGTGATTCTGCAGCTGGCGCCCGAGACCAACGGCCATGTTGCCGTCAAGGCCTGGGAAGCGCTGGGCCGGCAGACCGGCCGGGACCATACCCACCTCGCCGTGCATCGTGAGGACGAGAAGATCCGTTATCGCGACATCCAGGCCCAGCCGCGCAAGATCATCAGCAGCCCCACATGGAGCGGCATCGAGAGCGAGACCGTCAGCTACAACGCTGGCTACACCAACGTGCACGAGATGATCCCCTGGCGCACCCTCACCGGTCGGCAGCAGTTCTACCAGGACCACCCCTGGATGATCGCCTTCGGAGAGGCCCTCTCAAGCTACAGACCGCCCGTGGACCTGAAGACGACCTCGGGCATCCACAACATCAGGAGCAATGGCAACCCGGAGATCGTGCTGAACTTCATCACGCCCCATCAGAAGTGGGGCATCCACAGCACCTACAGCGACAACCTGATGATGCTCACGCTCAACCGCGGCGGCACGGTGATCTGGCTCAGCGAGACCGATGCGAAGAAGGCCGGCATCGTCGACAACGATTGGGTCGAACTGTTCAACATCAACGGCGCCGTGGCGGCCCGCGCGGTGGTCAGCCAGCGCGTGAACCCCGGCATGGTGATGATGTACCACTCGCAGGAAAAAATCATCAACACCCCGGGCTCGGAGATCACGGGAGTGCGCGGCGGCATCCACAACTCGGTGACGCGCATCGTGCTCAAGCCCACGCACATGATCGGCGGCTACGCCCAATTGAGCTACGGCTTCAACTACTACGGAACCATTGGCACCAACCGCGATGAGTTCGTTGTGGTTCGCAAGATGGACAAGGTCGACTGGCTTGACACGCCGCGCGACGACCACCTCGCCGAGACCTTCCAGGGTCAAGGAGAAAACCCGTGAAAGTACGCGCCCAGATCGGCATGGTCCTGAACCTGGACAAGTGCATCGGATGCCACACCTGCAGCGTGACGTGCAAGAACGTGTGGACGAGCCGGCCGGGGGTGGAATATGCCTGGTTCAACAACGTCG
>CAISYQ010000116.1 GCA_903889735.1 uncultured Methylibium sp. | reverse complement strand
GATGCGCTCGAAGCTCTTGGCGATCACGGCCCGGATCCCCAGCAGCTGGGTGCCCTTGGCGGCCCAGTCGCGTGAGGAGCCCGTGCCGTACTCCTCGCCGCCAAAGATCACGGTGGGCACGCCCGCCGCCACATACTTCATCGCGGCGTCGTAGATGGCGAGCTTCTCGGGACCCTGGCCCGCAGCCCGTTCGGTCGCGGACGGCTGATGGAGGGTGTAGCCGCCTTCCTCGCGGGCGCCATCGGCCTTGGGCGGCAGCATCAGGTTCTTGATGCGCACGTTGGCGAAGGTGCCGCGCATCATGACCTCGTGGTTGCCGCGGCGTGAGCCATAGCTGTTGAAGTCGGCCTTCAGCACACCATGCTCCAGCAGGTACTTGCCGGCCGGCGTGCTGTCCTTGAAGGAGCCCGCGGGGGAGATGTGGTCGGTGGTGATCGAGTCGCCGAACAGACCCATGATCCGCGCGCCCTGCACGCCCGAGACCAGCGTCTTGGGCTCCATCGCGAAGTCCTGGAAGAAGGGCGGCTCAGCGATGTAGGTGCTCTCAGGCCAGGTGTAGACATTGCCCTTCACGCCCTTGATCTTCTCCCACAGCTTGCCCGGATCGTTCTTGACCTTGTCGTAGTTCTTCTTGAAGGCCTTGCCGTCCATGGCGTACTTCATCAGCTTGTGCACCTCCTCGCTGGTCGGCCAGATGTCGCCCAGGAAGACGTCGCGCATCTTGCCGTCCTTCCCCTTGCCCCGGCCCACGGGCTGGGTCATCAGGTCGGTCTGCATGTTGCCGGCGATGGCATAGGCCACCACCAGGGGCGGCGAGGCCAGGAAGTTGGCCTTGAGGTTGGGGTGGATGCGGGCCTCGAAGTTGCGGTTGCCCGACAGCACCGCGGCGCAGACGAGGTCGTTCTTCGTGATCACCTCGTTGATCTCGGGCGTCAGGTCTCCAGCATTGCCGATGCAGGTGGTGCAGCCATAGGCCGCCACGCTGAAACCCAGCTTCTCCAGGTAGGGCAGCAGGCCGGCCCGCTCCAGGTACTCGGTGACGATGCGCGAGCCGGGTGCGAGCGAGGTCTTCACATGCTTCTTGACCTTGAGGCCTGCCTCCACCGCCTTCTTGGCGACCAGGCCGGCGGCCAGCAGCACGCCGGGGTTGGAGGTGTTGGTGCAGGAGGTGATGGCGGCGATCAGCACGTCGCCGTTGCGGATGTCGATGCCGTCGGCAGTGGGGAAGTTCTGCGCGAGCTTCTCGGCCGGCTGGTTGAAGCCGTTCTCCGCGGGCGGCTTGCTGAACAGCGAGCCGAACTGCGCCTGGACGTTGCCGAGCTCGATGCGGTCCTGGGGCCGCTTCGGGCCTGACAGAGAGGGAGCGACGCTGCCGAGGTCGAGCCGGACCACATCGCTGTAGTCGATGTCGCCGGCCTTGGGAACGCCGAAGAGCTTCTGCGCCCTGAAGTAGGCCTCGAAGGCCTCGATCTCGGACTTGCTGCGGCCGGTGCCCTTGAAGTAGTCGATGGTCTTCTCATCGACCGGGAAGAAGCCCATGGTCGCGCCGTACTCGGGTGCCATGTTGGCGATGGTGGCGCGGTCGGGCAGGGCGAGGGTGCGGGTGCCTTCGCCGAAGAACTCGACGAACTTGCCCACCACCTT
>CAISYQ010000115.1 GCA_903889735.1 uncultured Methylibium sp. | reverse complement strand
GCCACGCAGGCGCTGTTGGTCCGGTTTTTGAACCACCATCCTGTTGCAGAAACCTGGCATCCGTTTGAAGAGGCTGCAGCGCTTGGTTATGCCGGCATGACGGCCACTCGGGCCATTCGAGAGTTGCTGCAATTCGACCTGTTTGAGTTGGAGGTGCGCGGCCGGGCCAAATACCTCAAGCTCAATGGCACACGTCGTGATCTTTGGAATAAGGCCAAGCCCCACCTGCGCACACCGGTCCTCAGAACTTTTTGGACCTACGACCATCAGATATTTGAAGTAACAGGCGCACCTTGGGCTGGCGAGAGCGCATTGGCTCGACTGACCATGGTCAATGAGCCGCAACAGCAAGTGCTTGCCATGACAGCCGAAAAGGTGCAACAGGCACGGCAAGCTGGCATCTTCTTCGAGACCCGCGAGATTGCCGATGGCATCGCCGTGCAGGTATGGCGGTATGAGCCCGGCACGCAAGCGAAAGAAGCGACCGTGGATCCCTTGTCTTTATGGCTCAGCCTGAGGGATAACCGTGACGACCGGATCCAGATGTCGCTAGATGAAATCGAGGAGAAGTTCCCTTGGTGAGAGGTTTGACGATTTTTCAGCAGTGGTTCGAGGGCTTCGAGGATCAATACGTCCTGATCGGAGGGACAGCAGCCTCGATCACCATGACCGAGGCTGGATTGCCATTCAGGGGCACCAAGGATCTGGACATCGTTTTGCACGTAGAGATGCTGACGCCTGCGTTCGGAAAGCAATTCTGGGAATTCGTGCAAGCCGGTGGTTACCAGGAAAAAGAAGGTGATCCTGAGAAAAGGCCCTGCCTGTACCGTTTCCAGAAGCCGGTGGACGAGGCGTATCCGCACATGCTGGAGTTGTTTTCTCGTATACCGGACGGCTTGAATTTTGTTCCGCCAGGTCATCTGACACGCATTCCCATGGAGGAGCGGGTTGCCAGTCTGTCAGCCATCTTGCTCGATGATGAGTACTACCACTTTGTGCTAACCGGACGCAAGAACCAGGATGGCATGCCATCCTGGGTGAGTGAAGATCGCCTAATTCCACTCAAGGCTGTGGCCTGGTTGGAAATGACAGAGCGAGTCCGTCAGGGTGAGTCGATAGACGCCAGAAAGATCAACAAGCACCTGATCGACATCGTGCAGTTATCAGCGCTGCTACAGCCAGGTCGAGTGATTGACTTGCCCGAAAAACTCCGAATCGATTTGCAGGCTTTTGCCCAGGAAGTCGTCAGATTGAACCGCCCTGAACAGCTGCAGGCCATACGCAGGATTGCCGATGCATATGCATTGAACATGTGATGGCTTGCATCCATTGTCGGGTGCTGCTCGGGGCCTGGTTCCTCAAGGAGCGCTTCAACCTGCAACGCATGGTGGGTGCGGGCATGATCCTGTGCGGGGTGATGGCGCTGCGGCTGGGTTGACTCGTCGGGGCCAACCCGGCACACAATGGCGTTTTTCAAACCCTGACCCGGCAGCAAGTTCTGCCAGTTCAGCCAAGGAGTTCAAGATGCACATCAGACTGGCCACCCCCGACGACTACGCCGCCTGGCTGCCCTTATGGAAGGGTTACCAGCAGTTCTACAAGACCGACATCCCCCAGTCGGTGACCGAGCTCACCTGGCGCCGCTTTTCTGACCCGGCCGAGCCCATGCACTGCGCGCTGGCCGAGGCTGAGGGCACTGTGGTGGGCATGGTGCATTACATCTACCACCGCAGCTGCTGGACGGCGGGCGACTACTGCTACCTGCAGGACCTGTTCACCCTACCCGAGCGGCGCGGGCAGGGCTTTGGGCGCGCACTGATCCAGCACGTCTACGACACTGCACAGCAGCAGGGCGCGGCCCGGGTCTGGTGGCTGACGCACGAGACCAATACCGACGCCATGCACCTGTATGACAAGGTGGCCGACAAGAGCGGCTTTGTGCAGTACCGCAAGGTCCTGGGCTGAGTTTGCGGGGCTCTGAATGACACTGCCAAGCCACGCCGAAATCATCATCGTCGGGGGCGGCATTGCTGGCTGCTCCACCGCCTACCACCTGGCCAAAGCCGGCAAGACCGATGTGCTGCTGCTGGAGCAGGGCAAGCTCACCAGCGGCACCACCTGGCACGCGGCCGGGTTGATCGGGCAGATGCGGCCCAACCGCAACATGACGGCCATGAGCAAGTACGGCATTGAGCTGTATGCGACCCTGGAGGCCGAGACCGGGCTGGCCACCGGCTGGAAGCAGTGCGGCAGCGTCAATGTGGCACGCACCCTAGAGCGCATGCAGGTGCTGCGCAAGCAGGCGGCCATGGCCCACAGTTTCGGCGTGGAGTGCCACCTGATCTCGCCGAAGGAGGCGGGCGAGCGTTATCCCGTCATGCGCACCGACGACCTGCAGGGCGCCATCTGGCTGCCCGGCGACGGCAAGGCCAACCCGGCCGACCTGTGCATGTCGCTGGCCAAGGGCGCGCGCAACCGGGGCGTGCGCATGGTGGAGGGCATCGAGGTTACCGGTGTCATCGTCGAAAACGGCCAGGTCAAGGGTGTGCGCACCGCACAGGGCGAGGTGCGCTGCGAGGTGCTGGTGAATTGCGCCGGCCAGTGGGCGCGCCAGTTCGGGCTGCTGGCAGGCGTGAACGTGCCGCTGTACCCGGCCGAGCACTTCTACATCGTCACCGGCAAGATCGAGGGCGTGCACCCCATGCTGCCGGTGATGCGCGACCCAGACGGCTTCATCTATTACAAGGAGGAAGTGGGTGGTCTGCTGATGGGGGGTTTCGAGCCGGTGGCCAAGCCCTGGCGGGTGGAGCCGATCCCCTCCACTTTCCAGTTCCAGCTGCTGGACGAGGACTGGGAGCAGTTCGAGCCGCTGATGAAAAACGCCATCCACCGCACACCCTGCCTGGAGACCGCCGAGGTCAAGATGCTGCTCAACGGGCCGGAGAGCTTCACGCCGGACGGCAACTTCATCCTGGGCGAGGCGCCCGAATTGCGCAACTACTTTGTCTGCGCCGGTTTCAATTCGTCGGGCATTGCCAACTCGGGCGGCGCCGGGCGGCTGATGGCCGAATGGATCGTCGGGGGCGAGCCCAGCACCGACCTGTGGGATGTGGATGTGCGGCGCTTCGGCCCCTTCACCGGCAACCGCAAGGCGCTGTTCGCGCGCACCGCCGAGACCCTGGGCCTGCACTACGCGATGCGCTGGCCGCGCCAGGAGCTGGAGACGGCGCGCCCGCTGCGCACCTCGCCGCTGTACGACACACTGCGCGTGCGGGGCGCCGAGTTCGGCAGCAAGAACGGCTGGGAGCGGGCCAACTATTTCCGGCCCGAGGGCCTGCCCGCACCGGCCCACACCCTCGGCATGCCGGGCTGGTTGCCCTGGATGCAGGCGGAACAACGCGCCACCCGCGAAGCGGTGGCGCTGTACGACCAGAGCTCGTTCTCCAAGCTGATGCTGCATGGCCGCGATGCGCTGGCCGTGCTGCAGCGCCTGTGTGCCAACGACATGGACATGCCGGTCAACCGCATGGTGTACACGCCGCTCCTGAACGAACGCGGCGGCATCGAGAGCGACCTGACCGTGATCCGCCAGACCTCCGACCGCATGGGCGACCGCTACCTGATCGTGACTGGCTCTGCGCAGACCGTGCGCGATTTCGACTGGATCTCGCGCCATATCGGCGCCGACGAACACGCGGTGCTGACCGACATCACGCCGATGTACAGCGTGTTGTCGGTGATGGGCCCCAAGGCCCGTGAACTGCTGGCGCGTGTGAGCCCGGACGACCTGTCCCCGGAGGGCCTGAAGTTCTCGTGGTCGCGGGTGATCGACCTCGGCCTGGCGCGTGTGCGGGCCGCCCGCATGGCCTATGTCGGTGGCCCGGGCTTCGAGCTCTATGTGCCGGTCGAGATGACGCGCCACGTCTACCAGACCCTGGTGGAGGCGGGCGCCGACCTGGGCCTGCGCGATGCCGGTTACTTTGCGCTGGACGCCCTGCGCATCGAGATGGGGCGGCGCGCCTGGGGCGCGGAAATGGGCCCGGATGAAACCCCCTTGGACGCGGGCCTGATGGCGTCCGTCAAGCTGGACAAACCCTCCCCGTTCATGGGCCAGGCGGCTCTGCAACGGCTGCAGGGCCAGCCGCTGCGCAAGAAGCTGGTGACGCTGGTGCTGGAGGCGCCCGATGTCTATGCATGGGGCGGCGAGTCCATCCTGCTGGACGGCCAGACAGTGGGCGAAATCTCGTCGGTGGGCTGGAGCCCGCGCGCGGGAGCCTGTGTGGCGTTGGGCTACGTGCGCGGCGCCGCTGCGCTTGCGGCACATCCGGGTACGCCGGCCCATATCGACGTGTGGGGTGAGCGCGCCTCCGTGAGGCTCTACGACAAATGGCCGGTGCCGGCCGCGTAAGGCATGCGGCCGGTGACCTTCGGTAACGTCATACTTGTTGTTTCATACTAGTCGGCGCATACTCTCGTGATATGACGTCGCGGAGCTCTCCATGGAAACTATTGAATTGACACTGGCCGAACGTGGGCAGATCGTGATCCCGAAGGAAGCGCGTGACGCCCTGGGGCTTAAGCCCGGTACACGGCTGCAACTTCGCATCGAAGACGGGCGGCTGCTGATTG
>CAISYQ010000114.1 GCA_903889735.1 uncultured Methylibium sp. | reverse complement strand
GGCGGCGCCTTCATCGCCAACGACTGCCGGCTCGACGCCGCGCGACGCATGCTCGTGATCACCGGCCCCAACATGGGCGGCAAGTCGACCTTCATGCGGCAGGTGGCGCTGATCACGCTGCTGGCGGCGATGGGCTCCTATGTGCCGGCCCGCGCCTGCCGGCTGGGGCCGATCGATGCCATCCACACCCGCATCGGCGCGGCCGACGACCTGGCCAATGCGCAGTCAACCTTCATGCTCGAGATGACCGAGGCCGCCGCCATCATCCATGGCGCGACCGAGCACAGCCTGGTGCTGATGGACGAGATCGGCCGCGGCACCTCGACCTTCGACGGTCTCGCGCTGGCCGGCGCGATCGCCAGCCACCTGCACGAGAAGAACCGCGCCTTCACCCTCTTCGCGACCCATTACTTCGAGCTGACGGCCTTTCCCGAGAAGCACCCGCGCGCCCTCAACGTGCATGTGGGCGCGGCCGAGTCCCCCGGCGGCGGCGGCGACATCGCCTTCCTGCACGAGATCGAGCCCGGCCCGGCAAGCCGCAGCTACGGTGTTCAGGTGGCGCGCCTGGCTGGCATGCCCGCAGGCCTCGTGCGGCAGGCCCGCGCCACGCTGGAGGCGCTCGAGGCCCAGCAGCAGGCCCAGGCCGCGCAGATCGACCTCTTCGCCGCACCTCCACCGCCCGCCGCTCGCGAGGCGGGCGAGTTGGAGCGGGCAATGGCATTGATCGAGCCTGATACCCTCACGCCGCGCGAGGCGCTGGACGCCCTCTACCGCCTCAAATCGATCAAGCACCAAGGACAGTGAGATGACCTATTGCGTCGGCGTGCGGCTCAATGCCGGCATGGTGTTCCTGTCGGATTCCCGCACCAATGCCGGGCTGGACCAGATCAGCACCTACCGGAAGATGATCGTCTACGAGAAGCCGGGCGACCGCTTCATGGTGCTGCTGTCGGCCGGCAACCTGAGCATCAGCCAGTCGGTGCGCGAGATCCTGCAGGTCGAGAAGCTGAACAACGGCGACCAGCCGCCACTCACGATCTGGAACGCCACCAGCATGTTCGACGCCGCGCGCGTGCTCGGCAGCGCGGTGCGCCGGGTCTACGAACAGGACGGCGCCTCGCTCAAGGCCGCGGGCGTCGACTTCAATGCCTCGATGGTCTTTGGCGGCCAGATCGCCGGGGAGGCCATGCGGATGTTCCTGGTCTATTCGGCCGGCAACTTCATCGAGGCCACCCGCGAGACGCCCTATTTCCAGGTCGGCGAGAGCAAGTACGGCAAGCCCATCCTCGACCGCGTCATCACGCCGCAGACCAGCCTGGACGACGCCGCCAAGTGCGTGCTGGTGTCGATGGACTCGACACTGAAGTCCAACCTCTCTGTGGGCCTGCCGCTCGACCTGCTGGTCTACCAGGAGGGCGAGCTGCGCAGCGACAAGATCGTCTGCCTCGATGAGCAGAACCCCTATTTCCGCATGGTCCACGGGACCTGGGGCCAGCGCCTGCGCGAGGTCTTCGAGGGCCTGGAGGCGCCGCAATGGCGGCAGGACGCCGGCGAGCACCCGTT
The DNA here is from genome assembly GCA_903889735.1 of uncultured Methylibium sp. GTDB lineage: Bacteria > Pseudomonadota > Gammaproteobacteria > Burkholderiales > Burkholderiaceae_C > Methylibium. The sequence continues at coordinate 6,455 of CAISYQ010000114.1, read as the reverse complement.
GCTGACCGGGCAGACGCGCCTGGAGCCGATGCGCAAGATCACCCACCCGGGCGAGCGCATTGTCTGAAGGCCCGCCTGCAGCCCTCGGTCTGGCGACCGGCACAGCCGCGCCGACGATCGTCTTCTCCCACGGCAACGGCTTCCCGGCCGGTACCTACCGTCAGCTGATCGAGCCCTGGCGGGCGGTGGGCTGCCGGGTGCTGGCGCTGGAGAAATTCGGCCACGACCCGGCGCGGCCGGTCACCAGCAACTGGCCCCACCTGCGCGACGAGCTGGTCCACTTCATCGAGCGTGCGGATGCGGGCCCGGTCTTCCTGGTTGGCCATTCGCTGGGTGGTTACCTGAGCCTGCTCGCGGCCAGCCACCGGCCCGATCTGGCGCGCGGCGTGGTGCTGCTGGACTCGCCCATCCTCGGTGGCTGGAAAGCGCGCGTGCTGCAGATGGCCAAGGCCACTGGCGTCGGCGAGCGGCTCTCACCGGGCTTCGTGTCCAAGCGCCGGCGCGAGCAATGGCCCAGCGCCGAGGCCGCCCACGGGCACTTCGCGGCGAAATCGGCCTTTGCCCGCTGGGCGCCCGGCGTGCTGCACGACTACATCAGCGCGGGCACCGAAGCCCGCGGCGGCCAGCAGCGGCTGACGTTCGATCGCCGGATCGAGACCGAGATCTACAACACCCTGCCCCACCACCTGACCCGGCTGCTGCGCACCCACCCGCTGACCTGTCCGCTGGCCTTCATCGGCGGCCGCGAATCGGTGGAGGTGCGCCGGGTCGGCCTGCGCGCCACCGTGCGTCTGACGCAGGGGCGCATCCGCTGGATCGCCGGCAGCCATCTCTTCCCCATGGAGCGGCCGGCAGATACCGCGCAGGCGGTGCTGGCACTGTTGGCCGACTTCGGGCTGCGGCTTCCGGACCGCTGAGGCGGGCGGCTGAGCCGCTGGCGCCGATATACTTTCCGTTTACCACCAAGGCACATTCGCAAGGAAGCGTGCCGCACGACATGACCAAGTTCGTCTTCGTCACCGGCGGTGTGGTGTCCTCGCTCGGCAAGGGCATCGCCTCGGCTTCGCTTGCGGCCATCCTGGAGTCGCGCGGACTCCGGGTCACCCTCATCAAGCTCGACCCCTACCTGAACGTGGACCCGGGGACGATGTCGCCGTTCCAGCACGGCGAGGTCTTCGTCACCGAGGACGGGGCCGAAACCGACCTGGATCTCGGTCACTATGAACGCTTCATCACCACGCGGATGAAGAAGTCCAACAACTTCACCACCGGCCAGATCTACAAGTCGGTGCTGGAGAAGGAGCGCCGCGGCGACTACCTCGGCAAGACGGTGCAGGTGATCCCGCATGTCACCAACGAGATCCAGGACTACGTCAAGCGCGGCGCGGCGTTCGGGCAGCCCGACGCCGTGGACGTGGCCATCGTCGAGGTGGGCGGCACGGTGGGCGACATCGAGTCCCTGCCCTTCCTCGAAGCGGCGCGCCAGATGAGCCTCAAGCTCGGGCCCAACCAGACCGCCTTCGTCCACCTGACCTACGTGCCCTGGATTGCGGCCGCCGGTGAGCTCAAGACCAAGCCCACCCAGCACACGGTGCAGAAGCTGCGCGAGATCGGCATCCAGCCCGACGCGCTGCTGTGCCGCGCCGACCGCCGCGTGCCGGACGAGGAACGCGAGAAGATCTCGCTCTTCACCAACGTGCCCGAATGGGGCGTGATCTCGATGTGGGACGTCGACACCATCTACAAAGTGCCCCGGATGCTGCACGAGCAGGGTCTCGACGGCCTGGTGTGCGACAAGCTGCGGCTCTCCACGCCGCCGGCCAACCTGCGTCGCTGGGATGAGCTGGTGCATGAGGTCGAGCACCCGCAGCGCAACGTGCGCATCGCCATGGTCGGCAAGTACACCGACTTGTCGGACTCCTACAAGTCGCTCAACGAGGCGCTGCGCCACGCCGGCATCCACAACCACGCGCGGGTGGCGATCGAGTACGTGGACTCCGAGACCATCACGCCCGAGAGCGTGGAGCGGCTCGCCGACTTCGACGCCATCCTGGTGCCCGGCGGCTTCGGCAAGCGCGGCATCGAGGGCAAGATCTGCGCAGCGCGCTTCGCCCGCGAGCGCGGCCTGCCCTACCTCGGCATCTGCCTGGGCATGCAGGTCGCGACCATCGAGTACGCGCGCCACATGGCAGGCCTCGAGGGCGCCAACAGCACCGAGTTCGAACCCCAGACGCCCCACCCGGTGATCGCCCTGATCGACGAGTGGCAGGACGCCGCCGGCGAGGTCCACAAGCGCGACGCCGGCTCCGACCTCGGCGGCACCATGCGCCTGGGCGCGCAGAGCTCCGACGTGAAGCCCGGCACGCTGGCGCACCAAATCTATGGCGCGGTGGTGACGGAGCGCCACCGCCACCGCTTCGAGGCCAACGAGCATTACCTCGAGCGGCTGCAGCAGGCGGGCCTGGTGATCAGCGCCATCACCCAGCGCGAGAAGCTCACCGAGATCGTCGAGCTGCCGCAGAGCGTGCACCCTTGGTACGTGGGCGTGCAGTTCCACCCCGAGTTCAAGTCCACGCCCTGGGCCGGGCACCCGCTCTTCATCAGCTACGTGAAGGCGGCGCTGGCGCACCAGACGGCGGCGAATGCCGACGCGCCTCCCCCGACCCCGCGGGTAGGCAACGGCCAGCAGGAGGCCGCATGAAGCTGTGTGGCTTCGACGCGGGGCTGGACCGCCCCTTCTTCTTGATCGCCGGGCCCTGCGTGGTCGAGAGCGAACAGCTGCAGATGGACGTGGCCGGGCGGCTCAAGGAGATCACCAGCGCGCTGGGCATCCCCTTCATCTTCAAGTCCAGCTACGACAAGGCCAACCGATCCAGCGGCAGCACCTTCCGCGGCCCGGGCATGGAACGCGGCCTGGAGATCCTGGCCAAGGTGAAGCGCGAACTCCAGGTGCCGGTGCTGACCGACGTGCACGCCGAGGACGAGATCGCTGCCGTGGCCCAGGTGGTCGATGTGCTGCAGACCCCCGCCTTCCTGTGCCGGCAGACCGACTTCATCCGCGCCGTGGCGCAATGTGGCAAGCCGGTCAACATCAAGAAGGGCCAGTTCCTCGCACCCCACGACATGAAGAACGTGATCCAGAAGGCGCGCGACGCGGCCCGCGAGCAGGGCCTGTCCGAGGACCGCTTCATGGCCTGCGAGCGTGGTGCCAGCTTCGGCTACAACAACCTCGTCTCCGACATGCGTTCGCTGGCGATCATGCGAGAGACCGGCGCACCCGTGGTCTTCGACGCCACCCACAGCGTACAGCTGCCCGGCGGCCAGGGAACGAGCTCGGGCGGACAGCGCGAATTCGTGCCGGTGCTGGCCCGCGCGGCCATCGCGGTCGGCGTGGCCGGCCTCTTCATGGAGACCCACCCCGACCCGGCGCATGCGCTCTCCGACGGCCCGAACGCGGTGCCGCTGCGCCACATGCAGGCGCTGCTGGAGCAGCTGGTCAGCATCGACCGGGTGGTGAAGTCGCAGGCCCTGCTGGAGAACGATTTTTCCTGCTGATCCCTCCCAGGGCATGGTCCCGTGTCTGCCTGCCGGCCGCCCCACCACCTCTGCCCATAACCTCGACCACGCTCCGACCCCATGCCCGCTGCCTACCTGATCGCCGACGTCAGCATCACCGATGCCGCCAAGATGGCGCTTTACCGCGAATGGTCGACGAAGGCGATCCAGGAGCATGGCGCCGAGGTGCTGGTGCGTGGCGGCACGATCGAGACGCTCGAGGGCGACTGGCAGCCTCAGCGCATGGTGTTGCTGCGCTTTGCCGACATGGACACGGCCCGGCGCTTCTACAACAGCGAGACCTATGTGCACGCCCGCTCCCTGCGCGAGGGCGCCGGGGTGCTGCACATGGTGATCGTCGAGGGGATGGCCTGAAACGGCCCGGCATGGGTGAATACAGCAGGCGCCCGCGCCGCGGGGCAGAAGCCCCCCAACTCAATATTGTTCTGAAAGGTGTTTCAAGATGAGTGCCATCGTTGACATCGTCGGCCGCGAGATCCTCGACAGCCGCGGCAACCCCACCGTCGAATGCGATGTGCTGCTGGAGAGCGGCACCATGGGCCGCGCAGCCGTGCCCAGCGGCGCCTCGACCGGCTCGCGCGAGGCCATCGAGCTGCGCGACGGCGACAAGGCACGCTACCTCGGCAAGGGCGTCCTGAAGGCGGTGGGTCATGTGAACACCGAGATCTCGGAGGCGGTGGTCGGGCTGGATGCCTCGGAGCAGGCCTTCCTGGACCGCACGCTGATCGACCTGGACGGCACCGACAACAAGGGTCGCCTGGGCGCCAACGCCACCCTGGCGGTGAGCATGGCGGTCGCACGCGCGGCGGCCGAGGAATCGGGCCTGCCGCTCTTCCGCTAATTCGGCGGGATGGGCGGCATGCTGCTGCCGGTGCCGATGATGAACGTCATCAACGGTGGGGCGCATGCCAACAACAACCTTGACCTCCAGGAGCTGATGATCGTGCCGGTGGGCGCGACCAGCTTTCGCGAGGCACTGCGCTGGGGCGCAGAGACCTTCCACGCGCTCAAGAAGATCCTGCACGACCGCGGCATCAGCACGGCGGTCGGCGACGAAGGCGGTTTTGCGCCCAGCGTCGAGAACCACGAAGCCGCCATCCGCATGATCCTGGAGGCCATCGACCAGGCCGGCTACACCGCCGGCACCCAGATCGCACTGGCCCTGGACTGCGCCGCCAGCGAGTTTTACAAACCCGGTGCGAACGGCTCGCACGCCTACCACCTGGACGGCGAGGGCCAGATCCTTTCCGCCCAGGCCTGGACTGACACGCTGGCCAGCTGGGTCGACAAGTACCCGATCATCAGCATCGAGGACGGCATGGCCGAGAACGACTGGGACGGCTGGGCCCACCTCACCCAGGTGCTGGGCAAGAAGGTGCAGTTGGTCGGTGACGACCTCTTCGTCACCGACACGAAGATCCTGCAGGAAGGCATCGACCGCGGCATCGCCAACTCCATCCTGATCAAGATCAACCAGATCGGCACCCTGACCGAGACCTTCGCCGCGATCGAGATGGCCAAGCGCGCTGGCTACACCGCCGTCATCAGCCACCGCTCGGGCGAGACCGAGGACAGCACCATCGCCGACATCGCGGTGGGCAGCAACGCCGGGCAGATCAAGACCGGCTCGCTCTCGCGCAGCGACCGCATCGCCAAGTACAACCAGCTGCTGCGCATCGAGGAAGACCTCGGCGAGATCGCCCAGTACCCCGGCCGCAAGGCCTTCTACAACCTGCGCTGACCACCCGGACGGTGAGCGCCATGCGGCTGGTCACCTTCGGGCTTGCCGCCTTGCTGCTGCTGGTCAACGGCCAGCTCTGGTTCGGTGACAACGGCATGGGCCGTGTCGTCGAGCTCGGTGCACTGCTGCGGACCCAGCAGGCCGAGAACGACGCCGCCCGCAGCCGCAACGAGCGGCTCGAGTCCGAGGTGCGGGATCTGCAGGAGGGGCTGGAGATGGTCGAGGAGAAGGCCCGCCTCGAACTCGGCATGGTCAAGCCCGACGAGATCCTGGTGCAGATCAAGCCACGCCGCTGAACCCGCAGCCTGCTGACCGGCCCCGCCCATGCTCTCGACGCTGACCGACCTGCTCAACACCCCAGCCCTGGCGATCGGCCCGCTGATCGCCAGCCGGGCCGAGGTGCTGGGCGCGCTGCTGGGCCTGTGGATGGTGGGCTGCAACCTGAGAGTGCATCCGCTGGGCTGGCTGCTGGCCATGCTCAGCTCGCTGCTCTACCTGCTGGTGTTCTGGGAGGCGCGGCTGTACGGCGACGCCTCGCTGCAAATCCTCTTCATTGTCGTGGCGGCCTGGGGCTGGTGGCAGTGGCGCTACGCGCGCCGAGACAGCGGCGAGGCCATCACCGTGCACCGCCTGAGCCGCCGCGGACGGTGGGCGGCGCTGCTGGCCATGGCCCTGCTCTGGCCGGCCCTCGGGCTGCTGCTCGGGCATTTCACCGACACCGATGTGCCCTGGTGGGATGCCTTTTCCACCGCGGGCAGCGTGATCGCCACCGTCCTGCTGGGCCGCAAGTGCGTGGAGAACTGGCCGGCCTGGCTGGTGGTCAACCTGGTGGCGATCGGCCTCTTCGCCTACAAGGCGCTGTGGCTGACGGTTGGGCTCTATGCGCTCTTCGCGCTGCTGGCTGCGGTGGGCTGGCGGGCCTGGGCTCGCCTTGCCGCCGGATCAACCGGATCAGCCGGATTGGCTGGGTCGACTGAGCCCATTGGATCGACCACACCAGCCCCCTCGGCATGACAGACACGGCGAGCGCCCCTGCCCTGCCCGCCCTCGCCACGGGGTCGGGACCGGTCATCGCCCTGCTCGGGGCGGAGAGCACCGGCAAGACCGCGCTGGCGGTGTCGCTCGCCGAGCTGCTTGG
>CAISYQ010000113.1 GCA_903889735.1 uncultured Methylibium sp. | reverse complement strand
TTGCTGGCCGCGGGCGAGGGCACAGACGCTGCCGGCGAGGCGGCCACCGCGGACGCGGCGGCCGCCGCGGGCGCGACGCCATTCCCCACCGCCGAAGCCGCCCCGGCCGGCCGCGCTGGGTTCTTGCCGGCCAGCGGCGCGTTCGGGTCCCAGTCCTGGTTGCGCACCGCCTCGGCGGCATCCTGCGCCGCGGTGCGCTGGGGCACCTTGTCGATAAAGGGCACCGGCACCTTGGTGACATAGAGCGCCACGCCCAGCGCCACGCCCAGACCGACCAGCAGGCCGACCACCAGCCCGATGAAGAAGCCGCCGCGCTGCGCGGTCCGCGGTTGAGACGATGAAGTCCCGCGGGGGGATCGGGCGTGGGGGGTGTTGCGGGCGTTGCGCATTGGGGCTCCGGTCACGTCGATCGCCTCACATCTTTTCGGGCGCACCGACGCCCAGCAGCGCCAACCCGCAGGCCAGCACCTGCGCGGTGGCGGCCAGCAGGGCCAGCCGCGCGCGGGTCAGAGCCGCGTCCTCACACAGGAAACGCTCGGCCGCGTAGTAGCTGTGGAAGTTGCCCGCCAGCTCGCGCAGGTAGAAGGCCACGTCATGGGGCGCCAGTTCGGCCGCGGCGCTGGCGAGCATGCCGGGGTAGGCGGCGAGCTTGAGCATCAGCGTGGCCTCGGTGGGGGCGGTCAGCAGCGACAGGTCGGCCTCGCGCAGCGCCCCGCGGTCGCCGCCGGCGGCGGCCCAGTCGCGCAGCACCTTGCTGATGCGGGCGTGGGCGTACTGGACGTAGAAGACCGGGTTCTCGTCGTTCTGCTTCAGGGCGAGGTCGACATCGAACGTGAACTCGGTGTCGGCCTTGCGGCTGATCAGGAAGAAGCGCACCGCGTCGCGGCTGGTCCAGTCGATCAGCTCGCGCAGCGTCACGTAACCGCCCGAGCGCTTGGAGATCTTGACCTCCTCGCCGCCCTTCATCACGGTGATCATCTTGTAGAGCGTGTAGTCCGGGTAGCCGACCGGGATGCCGACACCGGCGGCCTGCAGGCCGGCGCGCACCCGGGCGATGGTGCCGTGGTGGTCGGTTCCCTGGACGTTGATGACCTTGGCGAAGCCGCGCTCGAACTTGTTCAGGTGGTAGGCGACGTCGGGCACGAAGTAGGTGTAGACGCTGGCCTCGCCGGCTGCCGGCCCGGCCCCGTTCGGGGCCGACTTGCGCATCACGCGGTCCTTGTCGTCGCCGTAGTCGGTGCTGCGCAGCCACAGGGCGCCATCCTTCTCGTAGGTCTGGCCCGAGGCAACCAGCCGCGCGACCGTGTTCTCCACCCGGCCATCGGTGTAGAGGCTGGACTCGAGGAAGTAGTGGTCGAAGCGCACGCCGAAGGCGCGCAGGTCCAGGTCCTGCTCGTGGCGCAGCCAAGCCACCGCGAACTGGCGGATGCTGTCCAGGTCCTCGGGGTCGCCGGAGGCGGTGAACTCGCGGTCGTCCGCGTGCACGGCCTCGCCGGCCAGAAAGGCGCGGGCGATGTCCTCGATGTAGTCGCCGTTGTAGGCGCTCTCGGGCCAGTCGGCGTCGCCAGGTTTCAGGCCCCGGATGCGCGCCTGGGTGGAGGCGGCCAGGGTGGCGATCTGCACCCCGGCGTCGTTGTAATAGAACTCGCGCGTGACCGCGTGGCCCTGGCTCTCCAGCAGGTGGGCGATGGAGTCGCCGAGCGCCGCGTTGCGGCCGTGGCCCACATGCAGCGGGCCGGTGGGGTTGGCCGAGACAAACTCCACCATCACCCGCTCACCGCTCGGCGCCGCCTGCCCAAAGGCGCTGCCCGCGACCAGCACCTCGGCCACCACCGCCTGGCGGGCGGCGTCGGTCAGGCGCAGGTTGATGAAGCCCGGCCCGGCGATCTCCATCTTGGACACCCATCGCTGCACCGCGGGGCGCCGCTGCAGGGCATCGACCAGGGCCGCGGCCAGCTCGCGCGGGTTGCGCTTGAGCGGCTTGGCGAGCTGCATCGCGACCGTGCAGGCCAGGTCGCCATGGCTGGCATGGCGGGGGCTTTCGAAAACGGCGTCGGGGGTCTGCTCGGGCGCCAATTCGGCGAGCGCCTCGCCGAGGGCCTGCAGGAGTTCTTGCTGGGCACGGATCATCTGAAGATTCTATGGGCCGGCCCCCGGCCCGGGGTGCAGGCGGCGGTCTGGGGGCGGCCGGGGTGCGAGACTGCGACTACCGCCCCAACGTCCTCGCCGAGGCTGGCCGATCAGCAATGGGCCCTTGCCGGGAGCCCGCCGAAGTGAAAAGATGCCACTCTGTCCCTTGCACCGTCCCTGGCCTGGTCCCTTGTCTTGCCTTCTTGCCCGCCCCTTCGTGAGCCCACCCGCCCCACCGGGGGATGAAGCCAGCGTGCGCAATACCCAGCCCCTCCCGTGACCCTGTCCTCTCTCGCCGCGCCCAACCCGCCGGCCGATGCAGCGCTGCCGCAGCGCATCGGCAAGTACCGCGTGCTGGCCAGGCTGGGCGAGGGCACGACCAGCGAGGTCTTCCTCGCCCACGACGATTTCAACGACCGCCCGGTCGCGATCAAGCGCGTGCGCCTGGGTGCCGCACCCGGTGTCAGCGACAGCCAGCTGATGGCCCGCTTCTTCGATGCCGAGGCGGCGCTGGTCGGGCGGCTCCAGCATCCGAACGTGGTGCAGATCTACGACGCGGTCTCCGACCCCGCCGGTCCCTATGTGGTGATGCAGTACGTGCCCGGCACGACGCTGCGCAGCTTCTGCCGGGCTGATGCGCTGTTGCCGCTGGACCAGGTGGTGGAGATCGGCTTCAAGTGCGCGATGGCGCTGGGCTATGTGTCGCGCCAGGGCCTGATCCACCGGGACGTGAAGCCGGCCAACCTGCTGGTCACCGTGCAGGACGGCATGGTGACCGACGTCAAAGTCAGCGATTTCGGCAGCGCCCTCAACCTGCAGTCGGACGCCACGCAGGTGCTCGGCGTGGGCTCGCTGGCCTACATGCCGCCCGAGCAGCTCGACGGCGGCACGCTGGATGCGAGCGCCGACATCTACGGCCTCGGCGCGGTGCTCTACCACCTGATCGCCGGACACCCGCCCTTCGAGGCCACGACGACCTCGGTGCTGATGGCGCAGATCTGCACGGCCGAGCCGGCCTCGCTGGTGGGCGAGCGGGCCGGCGTCGACCCGGCCCTCGACGCGGTCGTGAGGCGGTCGCTGGCCAAGCGGCCGCAGGACCGCCATCCCGACTGGGACAGCTTCGCGCGGGCGCTCTCGGCGCTGGTCACGAACCAGCAGGTGCCGCTCGGCGCACCACAGGATGTGCTCGACTCCGAGCGCTTCACGCTGCTGCGCTCCCTGGAGTTCTTTGGCGGCTTCGGCGACGTGGAGCTCTGGGAGGTGGTGCGCCGGGCCGATTGGCAGCGCCACCCCGTGGGCCACCGGCTCTACCGCAGCGGGGAGGAGGGCAACACCTTCCACATCATCGCAGCCGGTGCGGTGGAGGTGAACCGCGACGGTCGGGTGGTGGCGCGACTGAGCACGGGCACCTCGGTGGGCGAGATGGCCTACCTCGCGCCCAACCCCGAATTCAAGCGCCACAGCACCGACGTGGTGGTGGTCGAGCCGGCCACCACCATCTCCTTCACGCCGCAGACGATGGCCCGCCTCAGCCCGGACGGCCGACACCTGTTCGACGAGGCCTTCATCCGCGTGCTGGTGCGCCGGCTGCATGTGGCCCACGAAGCGCTGGCACACCCGCGGCGCATCCTGTGAGCACCTGACGCCAGGCCAACAAGGGGATGTCGTGGGCGCCAGGGGCCGTCGTCGGGATGGATCCGGGCGCCCGGCCGTGATGCAATGGACCGCGAGCGACCGGCGACCCGCCGAGCGACGCCACCAGGAGACTCCATGAACAAGTTCCTCACCGCCGTGGCGTTGTGCGCCAGCGCGTTGGCCGCCCAGGCCACCGAGCCGACCAAGGCTCCCACCGCGCAGCAGAGCAAGATGGCCAGCTGCAACAAGGAGGCTGCGGACAAGAAAGGCGACGAACGCAAGTCCTTCATGAAGGACTGCCTCTCGGCCAAGCCTGCGGCGGCCGCCGGCACCCAGCAGGACAAGATGAAGACCTGCAACCAGGAAGCCGCCGGCAAGAAGGGTGACGAGCGCAAGGCCTTCATGAAGGGCTGCCTGTCCGGCAAGTCCTGAGCCCCTGCGGGCGGAACGCCGCCCGGGCCGGCGCGCTCTGTGGCCGGTAGGGGTGGCCGGCGCTGCGTGGTCAGAGATCAGTGGCCGGCGCGCCAATAGGCCGGGTCGCCGTAGGTGTGCTTCAGGAAGTCGATCCACAGCCGCACCCGCAGCGGCAGGTGCTTGCGCTGCGGGAACACGGCGAAGATGCCATTGGGCGGCGCGGCATAGGCGTCCAGCACGCTGACCAGCGCCCCGCTGGCCACCTCCTGGGCCACCTCCCAGGTGCTGCGCCAGGCGATGCCATGGCCTTCGCAGCACCAGGCGTGCAGGGCCTGGCCGTCCGAGCAGTCGAAGCGCCCGCTGGGCCGCAGATGGGTCAGTTCGCCGTCGACGCTGAACACCCAGCCGCGGGTCTGCCCGGCGTCGGTGCTGAGCGTCAGGCATTCATGGCGCGCCAGGTCGGTCGGGTGGGCGGGCACGCCGGCCCGCTCCAGGTAGTCGGGCGAGGCCACGCACAGGCGGCGGTTGTCGGCCAGCCGCAGGCTCACCAGGCTGGAGTCGGGCAGATCGCCGACCCGCACCGCGCAGTCGAAACCCTCGTTGACGATGTCCACCACCCGGTCGCTGAGGTTCAGCGATACCGAGACCTCGCCATGCTGCTCGACGAAATGCGGCACCAGGGGCGCCACATGGCGCCGGCCGAATCCGGCCGGCGCGGTCAGCCGCAGATGGCCGCTGGCCTTGACGCCTCCGGCGCTGACACTGGCTTCCGCATTGGCCAATTCCGTGAGTAAGCGCTGACAATCTTCAAGGAACGCGCTGCCTTCATGGGTCAGCGTGATGCGCCTGGTGGTGCGCACCAGCAGCTTCACGCCCAGGCGCTCCTCCAGGGCGTCGATGCGGCGTCCGATCACCGCCGGGGCCACGCCCTCGGCCTGCGCCGCCGCCGTGAGGCTGCCCTTGGTGGCCACCGAGGCAAAGGATTCCAGCTGTTTCAGTCGGTCCATCTCGTTCCCCGATTGTTGTTCTGCGCGGCAGCCGGAGCGAGATTAGGCGCATCTGGGTTAAAGATCAAGCCTCCCGCAGCCGGTTCATGCGCACGCCGGTTCGCAATACAGTACGGTTTGATGAAAGACGTCGCCCGCCCGCCCGCCGCCCTGCCCCCTGTCCAGGCGGTCCTTTTTGATGCCTACGGCACCCTGTTCGACGTCTACAGCGTCGGGCTGCTGGCCGAGCAGCTCTTCCCTGGCCACGGCGATGCGCTGTCGCTGCTCTGGCGTGACAAGCAGATCGACTACACGCGGCTCACTTCCATGAGCGGGCGCTACCAGCCCTTCTGGGCGCTCACCCGCGCCGGATTGCGCCACGCCGCGGCCCGGCTCAAGCTCGACCTGACGCCCGAGCGCGAAACCCAGCTGATGAACCAGTACCGCCACCTCAGCGCCTTCCCGGAGAACAAGGCCGTGCTGCAGGCGCTGAAGACGCGCGGCGTGCCGACCGGCATCCTCAGCAACGGCGACCCCGAGATGCTGGGCATCTCGGTGCGCAGCGCCGGTCTCGAGGACCTGATCGACCACGTGCTGAGCGTCGATGCGGTGCAGCGCTACAAGACCGACCCCGCCGCCTACGCGCTCGGGACCCAGGCCCTGGGCCGGCCTGCGAAGCAGATCCTGTTCGTCTCCAGCAACGGCTGGGATGCCCTCGGCGCCACCTGGCAGGGCTACACCACGCTCTGGGTCAACCGGCAAGGCCTGCCGCCCGAGGCGCTGGAGCCCGCGCCCACACACACCGGCAGCTCGCTGCGCGCCGTGCTCGATTTCTTTCCCGCCACGTCCCCCGCTCCCTCCCCCATCCGCTCGTCCCGGCCCGCCTGAGGCGGGCCCTCTCTCTTTTTCCAAGGACCTCCGACCATGACCACGCTCCCGCTGCCCGAGGGCATGCAGATCAACGCGCCCATCCTGCCGGGCTTCGAGACCA
>CAISYQ010000112.1 GCA_903889735.1 uncultured Methylibium sp. | reverse complement strand
CTTGTGGCCGCGACCGGCGGCTGCGGCGAGGAAGCGCAAACCGCCGCCAGCCGCCAGCACCAGAACCACCGGAAGCCCTGAATCCTTGAACACGATGCCCTCCCTCGTTCAATCTTGCCTACACCCCCGCATGCGCCGCGGGCCTTGGATTTCGCTGCAGCGCAGCAATCCTGCGCCACCCACATGACACCGCGACTCGGCGGCAAGTAAAAGCGGGCACTTTCCCTAGGGTCCACCTTGCACTTTGACCGACTTGATCCCCCAGATGGGGGGCCGACGGCGCTCCCCCTGCCCGGTCAGGTCGGGCGGCACCGCAGTCGCTGTCCCAAGGCGGAGCAACCTCCCCGGCACAACTGGCCTGGGCAGGCCTCGAAGCCTTGCCACACCCCGGGTCGCGCGATGGCACGTCTCGTTGCATCGAGCTGGCTGCCACAGCGCGCCAGCTTTCGAGGGGTTGCGCGCCAGCCGCTGGGGGTCCTATCCCCCAAAGACCCCCGCGTCCCCTGCCCCCAGCCCACAATCCCGCTGAACCCATACCCACCACATTGACCCATGAGCACGAACATCGCTGACCTGCGCAAGAGCTACGAGCAAGGTGAGCTCGACGAGTCGCATTCGGACGCCGACCCGCTGCGGCAGTTCGAGCTCTGGCTGGGGCAGGCGCTCCAGGCTGAACTGCCCGAGCCCAATGCCATGACGCTGGCCACCGTCGGCGAGGCCGGCCGGCCTTCGACCCGCGTGGTGCTGATCAAGGGCTTGGACGCCCGCGGCATCGTCTGGTACACCAACTACGACAGCCGCAAGGGCCGCGAACTGGCCGGTCACCCCTTCGCGGCGCTGCAGTTTCACTGGGTCGAGCTCGAGCGGGTGGTGCGCATCGAGGGCCGGGTCGAGAAAACCACCGAGGCCGAGTCCGACGCCTACTTTCATTCCCGCCCGCTCGACTCCCGCCTGGGCGCCTGGGCCTCGCCGCAGAGCGAGGTGATCAGCTCGCGCACGGTGCTGGTGGCCAACGCCGCCAAGGCGGGCGTGCGTTTCGCGTTGAACCCGCCCCGCCCACCCCACTGGGGCGGCTACCGGCTCGTGCCCGACCGCTGGGAGTTTTGGCAGGGCCGCCGCAGCCGGCTGCACGACCGCCTGCGCTACACGCCGCAGACCGGAGGCGGTTGGCTGAGGGAGCGTCAGGCGCCGTAGCGCCAGAACATCCTCGCCGGCTGGGGGCCCCAGAAGACCGGAGCCTTCCATTTTTTCGGCCCAACAGGCAGGCTGGGCCCGGCCCCAACTCAAGGGTCAAGAAGGCTCAGAAGCTCACGCGCACCCCCGCGCTCAGGCTGCGTCCCGGCAGAGGCGCCAGGCCCCGCACCGTCGCGATGGAGCCGGCGTTGAACGCGAGCTCGTCGGTGAGGTTGTCGAGCTTGACGAACAGCAGCGCCTGCGCTTCGCCCAACATGCCACCCAGCGGCACCGGCCGGATCAACGACAGATTGAGCAGGGTGTAGCCGGCGGTGACCTCGTCGTCCGCAGGCACACGGTCCTGGCGGGCCACCCTCACGATCTCGCCGCGCAGCGTCCACGCGTCCACACCCCAGGCGGCGCCCAGCTTCAGGCGCAGCGGCGCGATGCGCGGCAGCGGCTCCCCGCTGCTGCGGTTGGTGGCGCGCACCAGGTCGAGCTGGGCCTCCAAGTCGAGCGTCTGACCGGCATCGATCAGGCGCTTGACCGCCTCGATCTCGAGGCCCACCAACCGCGCCTTCACCCCCTGGAAGGCGTAGACCGGAAAGGCGTCGCCCTGGTCGTTGACGAAGTCGGGCTCGCCGGTGCGCAGCAGCGCGATGTAGTTCGCGAAGCGGCTGGCAAAGGCACCCGCACGCAGGCGGTCAGGGCCCTGCTTCCATTCCAGGGCCAGGTCCAGGTTGCCGCCCTTCTCCTTGCCAAGATCCGCATTGCCGCGCTCATAGGCCGCGGTGGCCAGGTGCACGCCGTCCGCGAAGAGTTCGTAGCTGGCGGGCGCCCGCTGGGTGCTCGCCAGGTTGGCGTTGACCCGCCAGCCGCTGCCGAGCCGGGCCGCCAGATCCCACACGCCGCCGACCGCCAGGCTGCCGGTGGTGAAGTCCCGGCTCTGTGGCCCACCGAAGCGGGGCAGCGCCAGGTCCGCATCGCCCGCCGAGGCCGCGCGACTGCGCTCGATCCGGGCGCCAAAGCTCAGCCGTGAAGCACCGGCCAGCGCCAGTTCCTCGTGCACGAAGAGCGCAACCTGCCGGGTCTCGGTGTTGGGCACGAAGGCCTCCTCGCCCAGCGCCTCGAAATCCGCCCGCTCGGCCTGCAGCCCGACCACACCCTTGAGGCCCGCGATCGGCGCATGCTCCAGCTCGATCCGTCCATCGAGGCCCCGGTTGCCGAAGGTGGTGCCCACCTCCCCGGTACCCTCGACTTCCTCATGCTGGTAGTCGGTGGCCTGCAGGCGGGCCCGCAGGCTGCGGATCGCCCCCGTGAGCTCGCGCCACTCGCCGGCCACGGCCAGCTTGTCGCGCCGCATGCGGATGGTCACATCCTCCTCGGCCACAATGCCGTAGTCGTTGCGGTAGGTGTCGACCGCCACGCCCAGGTGACCATGGTCCCAGACCAGCGAGCCGCCGAGGGCGCCACCCTGGGCATTGCTGGCCGAATTGACGATGCGGTCGCGGCGCTCGGTGCCACCGCCCGCGACCGGGCGGTCGAAGTCCGGCACCTGCAGGTCGTCGGTGCGGCGGGTGAAGGCATCGGCATGGAGGGCAAAACCCCCGCCTCCCGTCTCGAGCAGCGCGCCCGCCGAACGCTCGCGCGCCGCACCCCCGCCGCGCAGCTCGACGGCACCACCAAGGGTCTCGACCGGGCCCTTGGGGATGCGGTTGTCGATGGCGTTGACGACGCCGCCGATCGCGCTGCCACCGTAGAGCAGCGCGGCGGGTCCGCGCAGCACCTCCAGCCGCTCCACCACCAGCGGGTCGATGGGCAGGGCATGGTCGAAGCTCAGCGCCGAGGCGTCGAGCGTGGCGCCGGCGTTGTTCAGGATGCGGATGCGGTCACCGTCCTGACCGCGGATGACCGGTCGGTTGGCATTGGGGCCGAAGTAGGACGAGGACACGCCGGGCAGCCCGGCGAGCGTCTCGCCCAGGCTGCTGCCGCGCCGCAGCACCAGACCGCTGCCGGCGAGCACGCTGGCCGGTACCGAGAGGCCGTCGCTGCCCAGGGGGTTGCCGGTGACGAGAACCGAGGGCAGCGGGCTGGGCGCGCCAGCGGGAAGCGTCTGCCCAAACACCAGGGTGGGCAGCAGGAGAGCGGGCCCGGCCACGGCGATCCAAGCCGTGCTCCGTAGTGAATGCAGGGGCGCATTCAGGAGGGAATTCAGGAGCGAAGGCAGGGAAGCAAATCGGGGAAGCGTCGGGGAAAAAAGCGTCAAGCGCATGCCAAGGCCCCGCCAAGGGCGGGTTCCATTCAAACGGGAGGGGGCTCGCCGACCGCGGCCACGCCAGCGGTCGGTGACGGTCAGCTGCCGTGACCGGCGGGCGGGCCGCAGGTGGGCGCAGGAAGGGCCAGAGGCCGTTCAGCCGATCGTCGGCGGGCCGCG
>CAISYQ010000111.1 GCA_903889735.1 uncultured Methylibium sp. | reverse complement strand
GTCGGGGCAGTGACGGCGGCGGTGCATTCTCGAAGGCGTAGATCGCCGGGTCGGACAGCTCCAAGAACATCTCAGCGGCATGGGCCTCGACCTGCGGCTCGAGCGTGCAGCGGTCGGTGACTAGCAGCTTCATCCTCGGATCAATCGGCGTTGCTGTCGAGCTTGGCGCTTTGCTGCGCGACGAATTCAGCCCTTGCGGCAGCGTCGTTGACCTTGGCATGGGCAAGGCACCAGGCCAGCAGTGGCGCGGCATGGACATGGAACTTGTCCGCCACCAACCCGGCGGCGTGCAGGTCCTTGAGGGCATCCTCGGCCATTGCCTGCCATTCGGCATAGCTTGCCTCGAAGCGGTCCGAATCGACCGAGGCCTCTTTCACCTTCCGCCATTCCGCCGCGCTGTACCAGGCGACGTACAGCTTGACCTTGGGCAGTTCAACCTTGGGTTTGAGCCAGGGCGGGAGTTTTTTGCTGGGCCGCATGGTGGTGGAGATGGCTTGGGGTCGGACCCGGTCCAGTGTAGGGACGGCACCGGTGACTTGTCCAGCCTCCGCCAGTCCGGTCCCGCTGCGATAGGGGTCCGATGTCTCGGGTCTGGTACCGCACCGGTCGCGCCAATTCAGGCGCCGCGTTGGGCCATCCGGCAGACCCACTGCACCAGCATCTCGCCCTCATGGTCGAGTTGTTGCCCGCAGGGCAAGAAGCCCATGCGCTGGACCACCCGGGTGGACGCGATGTTGGCGGTGCTGACCTGGGCCAGCACCTCGCACACCTCGTCACTGGCGTTTGCGAGGCGCAGCAGCTGCGCGACAGCTGCGCCTGCCATGCCTTGTCGGCGTGCTTGCGGTGCGACGCCGTAGCCGATCTCGACGCGTCCGAGCTTGGGCATGTCCTTGAAACCGCAGCTGCCGACGATCGCCGCATCGTCGGTCCTGACCATGTAAAACGGCGCACACCAGACCAGCGGCTTGCCCGCACCCAGCTGCTGCAGCGACCTGTCGGCAACAAACGGCGGCGGCATGGCCTCGGCCAGCGTGCGAAACACCAGCGTCGCCGGAACCTGCGCCAAGGCCAGCAGGCGGAGGTCGTCGACCGGGATCGGCACCAGCTCTAGGATCGGCAACCCGGCCATGCCACTCAAGGCGTGGCGCCCCGCCTGGTGAAGGCGATCCTGATCAGCGGGTGCTGCACCGGTTCGGCCAGGCCCAGTGGGTAGACCATCAGCACCCGGGTCTTGCACTTGAACTCCTCGATCTTCCGGCGCGCCAGGTCGTCGATTTCAGCATCGGCTGCTTGGCGGCGTCTGGCCTGCCAGCCGGCTACTTGAGCTTCGAATACGCGGTCGGCGTCAGGAAAAGGTTCTCCAGATGTTCAACCAATGGCCCGTTCTTCTCGGTTTCGCCACGCGCGGAGATCCACTCCGGGGATGTGGCGAAAGCGGTCCATTTCTGTTCCCGCTCCGCCATGTCTTTCCACTCCAGGATGTAGTAAAGCGCATTGTTGCTAGGCCCTACCGCAACAGTCCAGAAGCCGACTTGGCGGATGCCGGCCTTGTCCCAAAGCTTGAG
>CAISYQ010000110.1 GCA_903889735.1 uncultured Methylibium sp. | reverse complement strand
GACTGCGCAGGACCGCAGGGACCCCATCGGGGTTCCCTGGCCGGGCCCCCAGCGACGCCACCAGCGCCTCAGCGGCCGCCGCGTTCGTGAACCCGGCGTCCAGCCACAGCTGGAGTCGCGGCAGCGCCGCGAGCAGCCGGCGCAGGACCGCCGTCTGCACGGCCCCACCCTGCAGCGCATCGAGATCGGCGAGGTAGAGCGTGTCGGTGGCACAGTGTTCGCATAGCAGCCGGGCCAGCCGCTCGGGATCGGCGCCCTGGCACAGGCGGGATTCAACGGGGCGGTAGTGGGCGCGGTCGCCGCGCACGGCGCGCACCACCTGCCCCATTTGCAGATCGATCACCGGGATGATGTGCACGGCATGAGTGGGCGACTTTGGGTGGGCGAGTATCTCAGCGCAGGCGGCGGCCGCGAGGGCGGCGCCACGGTGCCGGCCGAGCTGCTGGAGGCGGGCCTGAGGATGCGCGACGCGCTGCTCGGCGACCTGCAGGCCTGGGCGGCTGCAGACCCGGGTGGTGGCCTGGCCATCGCTTACGCGCAGGGGCCGGGCCCTGTCTCGGGGGTGTTGCCCGAGGTGCCGCCGGGTGGGCTGCCGGCTGCTGGGCTGGGTGGGCCTCAGGGCGTGTCGCCCGCCCGGGCTTCGATACCGCCGCCGGGTCCTGCGCCTGCGGGTGACCGGGCCACGCCGGGCGCGGGCACGCCACGCGCCGTGGCGCCGCGGCCGGACGAGGCCACGCTCAACTTCCTGGCCCGCGAGGCGCTTTCCCATGATCTGGCCTGGCTGGTCGCCCCCGAGAGCGGCGGCGCGCTGGAGGCCCTGGCGCGTGCGGTCGGGCCGCGGCGCTGGATCGGCTGCACGCCGGACGCAATCCGGCTGGCGGGCCGCAAGCGCGCCACGCTGGAACGGCTGGCGGCCCGGGGCATCGCCACGCCGCTGGCCTTCGAGGCCGGGGCGGCGAGCCCCTCCCTCACTGGATTGCCGGGGCATGACGCCCTCCGCGCCTGGGTCGTCAAGCCCGACGACGGCGCCGGCACCACCGACACCCGCCGCCACGTCACCCTGGCGGCCGCCGAGGCCGACCTAGCCGCCCGAGGCCGGCGCGGCGAGCCCGCCACGCTCGAGCCCTGGGTCGAGGGCGAGGCACTGAGCCTCTCGCTGCTCTGCCGCGAGGGTGCGCCGCCCGAGCTGCTGGCCATCAATCGCCAGCGCATCGAGGCCGACGCGTCCGGTCTGCTGCACGACGAGGGGGTCGTGATCTGCCAGATGGCGCTCAAGGACCCGCGCGCTGCCGCGCTGCGGGCCCTGGCCGGCGAGGTGGCGGCCGCCGTGCCGGGCCTGCGCGGTTTCGTCGGCATCGACCTGGTCTGGCATCCGCAGCGCGGGCCGGTCGTGATCGAGATCAACCCGCGGCTGACCTGCGCCTTCGTGGGTCTCTCGGCCGCACTCGGTCGCAACCTGGCGGGCGAGATCCTGACCGCACACCGGGAGCCCTGCCATGCCACGGCCTGAGCGGGTGATCGGCTGGGACATCGGCGGCGCGCATGTCAAGGCGGCGCTGATCGAGCACGGCGTCCTGGTCGACGCCGCGCAGTGGCCCTGCCCGCTCTGGCAGGGTCTGCAGCACCTGCAGCGCGCGGTGGACGCGGCCGCCCTGCGCTGGCCCGAGGGTTTCGGTCTGGCCCAGACCCTCCATGCGGTGACGATGACCGGCGAGATGGTCGATCTCTTTCCCCACCGCGAGGCCGGCGTGACGGCGATCGCCACCTTGCTGACCCGCGCCCTGGTCGGCCCGGCGATCTTCTATGCGGGTGAGCCCGGCTGGTGCGGCGCGGCCGACCTGCCCGCCCGCTGGGACATGGTGGCCTCGGCCAACTGGCTGGCCACGGCGCAGTTCGCGGCCCGGGTGCTGGCGCAGGAGACCGCTGCCTCGGCGATGAGGGATCGGGCCGCGCCCACAGGCGCACCCGGTCCAGGCGGTCGATCCGCAGGGTCCCCTCTTTCAGGGCCTGGAGATGGCGGGGTGCTGGTCGACATCGGCAGCACGACCACCGACCTCATTGCGCTGGGTGCCGGCCGGCCTCAGGCCCGCGGTCGCAGCGATGCCGAGCGCCTGGCCACCGGCGAGCTGGTCTACCAGGGCGTGGTGCGCACACCGCTGTGCGCGCTGGGGCCGCGGGTGGTCTTCCAGGGGCTGGTGCGCAACGTGATGAACGAGTTCTTCGCGACCACGGCCGATGTCTACCGCCTCACCGGCGAGCTCGACCCGGCCCACGACCTGCACCCCGCCGCCGATGGCGCAGCCAAGGACCTGGCGGCCACGCGGCAGCGCCTGGCCCGCATGGTCGGCCTCGACGCCCGGGACGCGCCGGAAGCCGACTGGCGGGCCTTCGCCCAGGCCTGGCGCGCGCTGCAACAGGACGAGCTGCGGGGCCAGCTGCAGCGCGTGCTGGAGGCGGCGACGGCCGTGGCGGGGGTGTCGACAACGCTGCGCTCCCACGGCGCGGTGTCCCCGACCGCAGCGCCAAGAACGCCGCTGAATGCACCGGTGAATGCGCCGCTGTGGAATGCGGCAGCACCCCTGGTGTCGGCCGGTTGCGGCGACTTCCTGGTGGCCGAGCTCGCGGCGGCATTGGGGCGACCGCTGCGCTCGTTCGCGTCGATGGCGCTCGGCGAGGCCGATGCAGTGCGGGGCGAGCCTGGGCCTGCGGGGCGGGGGTCTCATGAGCCGAGGACGGCAGAGGGCGTCACGCTGGACCGGGATGGCTCCATGCCGCAGGTGGACGCCGCCCGGGCGGCGCTGCTCCGCCGCGTGCAGGTCGCCGCACCGGCCTGCGCGGTGGCCCTGCTCTGCAGCGCGGACGGTGGCTGACATGTGGGTGGTCAAGCTCGGCGGCAGCCTCGCCCGCGACCCGGTCCTGCCACGCTGGCTGGAGATGCTGGCCGAGAGCGGCGGCGGGCGGGTCGTCATCGTGCCCGGTGGCGGTGCCTTTGCGGATGCGGCGCGTGGGGCCCAGGCCTGGTGGCAGCTGGACGACCTGGCCGGTCACAACATGGCGGTCCTTGGCATGGCGCAGACCGCCGCGATGATGCAGGCGCTCTGCCCCGCGCTCCAGCTCGCCAGCAGCCCAGCACAGATCCGCGAGCTGCTGAGGCTCGGGCACACCGCCCTGTGGCTGCCGATCGACCTGATGCGCACTCACCCCGATGCCCTCACCCACTGGGGCGTGAGCTCCGACAGCCTCGCCCTCTGGCTCGCCCGCCAGATGCATGCGGAGCGGTTGGTGGTCGTGAAGGCCTGCGCGGTGGATGCCACCCGCTCGCTGGCCCAGCTGGGCGACGCCGGGGTGTTGGACGCCGAATTCGCGGCCCTGGCACGCGACGTTGACTTCCCGATCGAGCTGCTCGAGCGTGGCGAGGTGGAGGTGGCGCGACGGCTGCTGCTGGCCGCCCCGCCGGCCGGGGCCGCAGCCGACCGCTCGGCGAAGTCCTGAGCCTCAGGCGGCAGCGCTGAAGGGCGCGTGGTCGGAGGGGGCGTCCAGGTGGGCGGCCACCAGTGCTGCCCGCAACCGCCGCAGGAGCCCGGCATCCAGCACGCCGCTGCGCGTGCCCTGGCAGACCGCGCTGCGGAAGCCGGCGAAATCGGGGCCGAGGATCTGCAGCCGGGGCAGGTCGTCGGCGCGAAGAGCGCCGGCCAGGCCGCTGAGGCGTCCCCGCTCGCGCACGCGCCGGATGAAGCGGCGCAGCGCCGCGTCATCGACCCGGTCGAGCAGGCTGCCCGCCAGCTTGTCGGCGGTGTCCAGCATCAGGGCGGGGAAGGGCAGCGCGAGCGCCTGCGCCAGCAGCGGCTCGTCGACGCCGGCGTCGGCCAGGAAGACCGGCACCACCGCGGATCCGCCCAGGCGGCAGGCGCCCAGCGCCTGCAGCAGCGGGCCGGCGCCGGGTGCGATGCCGACCTTCACATAGTCGACCCCGCAGGCGGCGGTGAACTGCACCCGCTCGAGCACCGGGCCGAGCGCATCGGCCGGGAAATCACCCACGGTCGCACTCACCGGCCGGCCGGGGTGGCGGGCCCGCAGCGCGGCCACCACCTCGGTGATCGTCTCCAGCGGCAGGGCGCCCAGCGCCCCGGCCGCGGGCTCCTTGAGGTCGATGAAATCGGCCCCCGCCGCGGCGGCGCTCAGGGCCTCCTCGACGCTGCGGGCGCTGACCAGCAGCTTCATGGGACTGCCGGTCTGGCGTTGG